>NZ_JBRRES010000002.1:0-206441 GCF_056760395.1 Stenotrophomonas sp. STEN009
GGCGTAGTGCACGGCGTAGTCGGCACGGTGGGCAGCGCAGCAGGCGAGACGCTGCACGAAACCGTCGGCACCGTAGGTAGCGCAGTGGGCGGCACGCTGCACAACACCGTGGGCGCAGTAGGTGGCACGCTTCACGGAGCTGCCGGCACGGTCGGCGGTGCGGTGAGCGGTGTACTGAACGGCACTGTCGGCACCGTGGGTGGCGCAGTGGGCGGCACGCTGCACAACACCGTGGGCGCAGTAGGCGGCACGCTCCAAGGGGCTGTCGGTACGGTCGGCAGTGCGGTGGGCGGTGTACTGAACGGCACCGTCGGCAACGTCGGTGGTTCCCTGGGCGACACGTTGAACAACACCGTAGGTGCTGTAGGTGGCGTCCTCGATGGAACCGTCGGCACCGTCGGTGGTGCTGTGGGTGGCGCGCTCAACGGCACGGTCGGCACGGTCGGTAGCGCCGTAGGCAGCGCTTTGAACGGTACCGTGGGTGCCGTAGGTGGCGTCCTCGATGGAACCGTCGGCACGGTCGGTAGCGCCGTAGGCGGCGCTTTGAATGGCACGGTGGGTGCAGTCGGCGGCGTCCTCGATGGAACCGTCGGCACCGTCGGGGGTGCGGTGGGCGGTGCGCTCAACGGCACGGTCGGCTCGGTCGGCTGCGCGGTGGGTGGCGCGTTGAACGGCACCGTAGGTGCGGTCGGCGGCGTCCTGGATGGAACTGTCGGCACCGTTGGCGGTGCGCTCAACGGCACGGTTGGCACGGTTGGCAGTGCCGTGGGTGGCGCTCTGAACGGCACCCTAGGTGCGGTCGGCGGCGTCCTGGATGGAACCGTCGGCACCGTTGGCGGTGCGCTCAACGGCACGGTTGGCACGGTTGGCAGTGCTGTGGGTGGCGCGTTGAACGGCACTGTAGGTGCGGTCGGCGGCGTCCTGGATGGAACTGTCGGCACGGTCGGCGGTGCAATCGGTGGTGCGCTGAACGGCACGGTCGGCACGGTCGGCAGCGCGGTGGGCGGCGCGTTGAACGGTACGGTAGGTGCAGTCGGTGGCGTCCTGGATGGAACTGTCGGCGCGGTCGGCGGTGCAGTCGGCGGTGCGCTGAACGGCACCGTTGGCACAGTCGGCAGCGCCGTAGGCGGTGCTTTGAACGGCACCGTGGGCGCAGTCGGCGGTGCAGTCGGAGGCGTGCTCAACGGCACGGTCGGCGCAGTCGGTGGTGCGGTGGGTGGTGTGCTCAACGGCACCGTCGGCACCATCGGAGGTGCCGTGGGCGGTGCACTCAACAATACGGTCGGCTCGGTCGGCAGCGTTGTCGGTGGCCTGCTCGGGGGTGGCAGCACCACGCCGGGCAGCGGGCTGGACGGCGTACTCACCGGCACGCTCGGCAACGTCGGCGGTGCGGTGGGCAACCTGCTGGAGGGCAACCTCAACGGTACCGTCAACAATCTCGGCGGCGCAGTCGGCGGGCTGGTGGGCGGCACGCTGGGTGGCCTGGGCCTGACCCAGCCCTCGGCGATTCCGCCGGACAGCCCGAAGGCACCCGCTCCGGCTGATCCGAATGCGGGACTCATCATCGGTACCGGTGGCCTGGTCGGCAACGTCGGCCAGCTGATCGGCCCGACGACCAGCAGCCTGTTCGGCGGTGACGGCTATCTGCACAACGGCAATCTCAAGCTCAGCAATGCGAACGTGATGCAGGCCTACTCCACGGTCAACGTGCTCGGCCTGCCGGTCGTGAACCTGTCACCGGTCGGCAGCACCCTCAATGGCCTGGGCGGCGCGGTGACCGGTGGCAGCTCGCACCTGACCCTGATCGGTGGCGTCACCTCCGACAGTTACATCTACAACATCAACAACGGCAACCCCGGTGGCCTGCTGGGCCTGCTGCTGCCGACCGATTCGCCGGCATGGGCCGCCAAGTGCCTGGATATCGCGTTGGCCGACATCTCCTGCTGGGCGGTCAACGCCGCACAGGATTACCAGGTGCTGATGGGTGACGGTGCCTTCGCCAACGGCTCCAAGGAAGTGGTGATCGGCGCCAATGCCCGCCATGAGCTGCCGAAGGTGGATGCCAACGTGGCGTTCCCGGGTGCCGGTCCCAACGATCCCACCAATCCAACCGGCGTGCCGACTGCGGACTACGCCGCGCGCATGGGCCACTCGGTGATTGTCGGCGACAGCGCGGTGGGTACTGCCAACGGCCAGACCCTGCTGGGTGCGGAGGCGACCTCGAACCAGGCCAATTCGGTGGCGCTGGGCTACCGTTCTGCTGCGCTGCGCGGCGCACAGGCCAGCTACAGCGCCTATGGCCTGACCGCCGCCCAGGTCTCTGCTGGTGAAGTTTCGGTGGGTACCGCCAACGGTGGCGAGCGCCAGATCACCAACCTGGCTGCGGGTAGCGCCAATACCGATGCGGTCAACGTCGCCCAGTTGAAGGGCGCGATCAGCCTGATCGATGATGTTTCGGCCGGCGCGGTGATGTACGACGTCGATGGCGCAGGCAATCCGGACTATCGCCGCGTCACGCTCGGCAACGGCACGGGTACCACCACCATCGGCAACCTCGCCGCGGGTGCGGTGACCGCCGGCAGCCTGGAAGCCGTCAACGGCGGCCAGCTGGCCACCACCAACGCCGCCATCGCCGGCTTCTTCGGTGGCATCACCGCCTTCGATCCGGTCAGTGGCGCCTTCACCGCGCCGCTGTTCGAGATCAGCACGATCTCCACCGATGGCGCCATTGCGCAGGGCCTGTACAACAATGCGACCGATGCCTTCGACGCCGTCGACGGCTCGCTGGTCAATCTCAACACGCAGATCAACGATATCCGCAACGGCGGCACCAAGTACCTGCGGGTGAACTCCACGGGCGTGGAGGCAGTGGCCACCGGTGCCGACTCCATCGCGGTCGGTACCAACGCCCGCGCCACGGCGGCCAACGCGATCGCGGTCGGTGCCGGCAGCCTGGCTGACCGTGCGAACAGCGTGTCGATCGGTGCCGCGGGTGCCGAACGCCAGGTGACGAATCTGGCCGCCGGTACGGCTGCCACCGATGCGGTGAACCTGGGCCAGCTGCAGGCCTCGGAGGAAGGCGCGCTGCGCTACGACCTCAATGGCGATGGCAGCGTCAACTACGCCAGCGCCACGCTGGGTCAGGGCGGCACGGCGACCACGCTGCGCAACCTCGGCCCGGGCCAGGTGAGCGCCACGAGCAGCGAAGCCATCAATGGTGCCCAGCTGTTCGCTGCCAACCAGGCTGTCGCCACCCATCTCGGGGGCGGCGCGGCGGTCAATGCGGCCGGTGTGCTGACCGCGCCGACCTACACGATCAACAACATCGCCGCCAATGGCACCATCAGCCAGGGCAGCTACAACGACGTCGGCACCGCCTTCGACGCGGTCAGCAATTCGCTGGCCAATGTCGCCGACCAGACCGACGATATCGACAAGCGCGCGGTGAAGTACGATGTCGATGGCAGTGGCAACGTCGTGAACACGGTCACCCTGAGCGGTACCGGCACGGGTGCGGTGAAGGTGACCAACGTGGCGGCCGGCAGCATCCTTGCAGGCAGCAGCGACGCCATCACCGGCGACCAGCTGTTCAGCACGAACTCGACCATCGCCAGCTACTTCGGTGGCAGCACGGCCTTCGACGGCACCACCAATCTGTGGACCGCGCCGTCGTTCAGCATCTCCAGCATCGCCACCGACGGCACCCTGACCGCCAACGACTACAGCAACGTCACCGCGGCGTTCTCCGCGGTGGACGGTTCGCTGAGGGTGCTCAACCAGCGCATCACCAACGGTGGCGGCAGCCCGTACCTGGCAGTGAACTCCAGCGCCGCGGCGGCCGCTGCGGCAGGTGCGGAGGCGCTGGCGGTGGGTCCGCAGGCCAGTGCGGCAGGTGCTTCGGCCGTGGCAGTCGGCAACGGTGCCAACGCCAGCGCGGACAACAGCGTGGCACTGGGTGCCGGCTCGGTGGCCAGCGTCGGCGCGCAGAGCGGCTATACCGGTGCCTATGGTCAGACGGGTGCCAGCAATTCGGCAGGCGAAGTGTCGGTCGGCAGCAGCGGCAGTGAACGCAAGATCACCCACGTTGCCGACGGCTCGGACGATCACGACGCGACGAATGTCGGCCAGCTGAAGAATGGCGTGAACTATGCCATCGATCAGTCCAAGGCCTACACCGACCAGAAGATCCAGAACATCACCAACGTCGCCGGCAGCTTCCGCGCCAACAACAGCAACAACCTGGCCGATCCGGCCGCGACGGGCGCCAATTCCGCAGCCGGTGGTGCAGGATCGACGGCCGCCGGTGCCAATTCGACGGCCCTGGGCAACGGCTCGCAGGCACAGGCCGACAACTCGGTGGCCCTGGGCGCAGGGTCGGTGGCCAACCGTGCCAACACGGTTTCGGTGGGGGCCAGCGGCGCCGAACGGCAGGTGGTCAATGTGGCAGACGGCACCCAGGCCACCGATGCGGTCAACGTGCGGCAGCTGCAGGCCTCGCAGCAGGGCACCATCCGCTACGACACCACCGTCAACGGAGCCACCAACTTCAACAGTGTCACTCTCGGCAGCAGCACCAGCGGCCCGACGACGGTCCGCAACGTTGCCGCCGGTACGGCAGGCACCGACGCGGTCAATGTCGACCAGCTGAAGTCCGGCATGGCGCAGACTCTGGACTGGTCGAAGGCCTATACCGACGAGCGCATGGGCGGCTTCGAGCGCGACCTGCGCAGGACCGACAACCGCGCTTCGGCCGGCATCGCTTCGGCCATGGCCACGGCCTCGCTGCCGCAGCCGAGCGAAGCGGGTCGCAGCATGGCCTCGTTCGCCGCCGGCAGCTACAACGGCGAATCGGGCGTGGCGGTGGGCCTGTCCGGTGTCTCGGAAGGAGGCCGCTGGATCTACAAGTTCAGCGGCTCCACCAACAGCCGTGGCGAGGCCGGTGTGGCCGTCGGTGCCGGCATCCAGTGGTAACCGCCGTAGCCGGGCCGCAATCGCGGCCCGGTTGCCGCGCAAACGTCTACAGGGGGAATGACATGAATCAGCATCGCATCGCCCGCGCTGGCCGCATCGCCGCGTCGCTGGGCCTGATCCTCGCCGCCGGCCTGCTGGCCGCCTGCCGCAGCCACGCGCCCGCCGGTGAGGGTCCGGCGGAGGCCACTGCAGTGGCCTTCCCGGAAGTCTCCAAGGCGTCGCTGACGGAGGGTACCTATCCCGACATCGCCGACCTGCGCCGCTTCGCGCCCGGGATGAGCAAGCGGCAGCTGTACAGCCTGCTGGGTACGCCGCACTTCAACGAAGGCATGTGGGGCGTGCGCGAGTGGAACTATCTGTTCAACTTCCGCACCGCACAGGGCGCCGAGTACTTCACCTGCCAGTTCCAGGTGCGCTTCGACAACAAGGGCATCGCCCAGGCCGGCTACTGGAAGCCCGAATCCTGCGCCGCCGTGCTCGACCCGCCGCGGCCACCACCGCCGCCGCCGGCACCCGCGCCACTGCCCGAACAGCCGCTGCGCCTGGCCGCCGATGCACTGTTCGGTTTCGACAGCGCGGTACTCAGCGCCGAAGGCCAGCAGGCGGTGCAGGGCATCCTGGCGCAGGTCCGTGAGGCCAGCAAGGTGCAGTCGATCCAGGTCGTCGGCTACACCGACCGTATCGGTGCGGCCAGCTACAACCAGCAACTCTCGCAGAAGCGGGCCGAAGCGGTGCGCACGGCCCTGGTGCAGGGCGGAGTGCCGCCGGGCAGCATCAGTGCCGAAGGGCGCGGCGCGGCTGAACCGATCGTGCAGTGCGCACAGCGCAACCGTCGCGAACTGATCGCGTGCCTTGCGCCGAATCGCCGGGTGCAGATCGTCGGGATCGCGCACCCGCGCTGAAGTCTCCCGCGCCGTGGCCATGCCCCGGCATCCCGAGTCCCCCCTGACCACCGGCAGGACGTGGCCACGTCTCCCCCGTCGTCCACCCCTGCCGGTGGCTCAGGTTTTCATACGGTGCACGCGATGAACGCCCAATTCCTGCCTCTGTCCATGAAGACGGAAACCACCCTCAGCGTGTATGGCCAGCTCGGCAATCATGCGGTCGTGCGCATCCCCGGGCGGCGCCTGCCGGGCCTGATCCTGCAGGCCGATACCGTGGCCGGGTTCCTGGCCCAGCTGCAGGAAACCCAGGCCTGCCTGCGCAGTGGCCGGGCGCAGCGTGCCGATGCAGAGCTGGACATGCTGATCGACATGCTGGAGCAATGGTACGCGTTGATCGAGTCGCGGCTGGCCGATGCCGGCGAAGCGCTGTAGCAGCGGGGCGGGCGATCAATCGGCGTCTTCGACGCGCTCGCCCATCAGTTCGCGCTGGCGCTTGTCCAGCTCCTCGGCGTAGCGCCTGCGCACGAAGGCCTCGGAAACAATGCCCAGCAGCTGGCCATCGGCGGCAACCACGGCCAGTTCGTCGGCCTGCGTCCGGTCGAAGCACTGCATCACGCTGACCACATCCGCGCCCGGCAACAGTGACACCTCGCGGTTCTCGGCCAGATCGCCAACGGGTGTCTCCGGCTTCACGCCGTCGGCGTAGACGCGCGGAATCTGCACGATGCCGGCGTAGTGGCCTTCGCTGTCGATCAGGACCACGCGACTGCCGGAGCCCAGCGGGAAACGCTGGCGGAACGCAGCGGCATCCAGCCCGGCCGGAGTGGTGGCAACGCCCTTGCGCATCATCCGCCCGGCGTTGAGGGTGTGGATCCAGCCGACGTCGCGTGCGCTGCGGATGGTTTCACCGCGCAGATGCATGCGCCATGTCGAGAACGAGTAACCGAACCACTGGCGGACCAGTGTGCTGGAGACCAGTACCGCGCTCATCACCACGCTGGTCAGCAGGAAGTCGTGGGTGCCTTCCAGCACCAGCATGGCCATGGTCATCGGCGCGCCGACCACTGCGGCGGCCAACGCGGCCATGCCCGCAAGCGCCGCGGACGTGGCGTCGACCACGGGCACGCCATTGGCCATCGCCAGCAGGCCGGCAAACAGGGTGCCGACCAGGGTGCCCATGAACAGCGACGCAAAGAACAGGCCACCGCGGAAGCCGAAGCCCAGGGAAATGCCCGAGGCCAGAAGCTTCAGGGCGAGCAGGCCGCCGATCCAGATCAGTGGCAGCTGCGTGGTCAGGTCCAGGTGCAGCGCACCGTGACCGGAGGAAAGCACCTGCGGGCTGGCCATGGCCAGTGGAATCAGCAGGAAGCCGCCGACCACCGGGCGCCCCCACAGGGGCAGTGGACTGCGCTTGACCACGCCTTCGATGGAGGCGATCAGCCGCATCACGCCGATCCCCACCATGGCGCAGCAGCAACCGAGCAGGCCGTAGATCGCGTAGTCGGCGGCGCGCACATCGATGGTCGAGGCTGCGGGCAGCAGGTACGCCTCGATGCCAGCCTGGTCGGCGACGAATGCACCCGCCAGTGCGGCCAGGGCCACAGGCGCGAGAGCGGCGGGCGTGTAGGCGCCGATGACGATCTCGAACGCGTAGAACGCGCCGGCCAGCGGAGCCCCGAAGGCCGCGGCGATGGCGCCGGCGGCACCGGCACCGACCAGGATGCGCACATCATTGCGGCGCAGGCGCATGACACGGCCCAGCTGAGAGCCGCTGCCCGCACCCATCTGGGTATACGAAGCCTCAAGGCCGACGGACGCACCGCAGCCGTTCGACAGCAGGGTCTGGGTGAGCACGATCAGATTGTCGCGCATCGACATGCGACCGCCATGCAGGGCATTGGCCTCGACCGCGTCGAGCAGCGGGCGCTTGCGCCGCGCGGCCGCCAGGCTGACCAGCCCGACCAGCAGGCCGCCCAGCGGCAGCACCAGCAGGGCGGTCCAGCTGAGCGTGGGCAGGGAGCTGAGGCGCATGCCGGGTTCCAGCCCGTACAGCGCACTCTGCAGCCCGCGCGCGATGTCCGACTGCAGCAGCGTCAGGCCACCGGCGATCAGGCCGACCAGCAACGCCAGTGCGATGAACCACAGGTCGCTGCCACGCAGGCGCAGTCGCAGGCCCTGGAAGGCCAGATGCAGGCGCGATGGTGGAACCGTGGAGGCCATGGTGGCGGCATGATACGCCGCCATCGTGATCGCCACCGTCACCGCATCGGGCATTTACCGCATCAGAAGCGGTAGCGTCCCTGCAGGTAGAAGGTGCGTGGCGCGGCCACCATGCGCCCGGCATTGCCGTCGACATTGCGGGTGTACCAGCGCTTGTCGGCCAGGTTGTTCACGCCGGCCGTGATCTCGCTGTCGCCCAGCCCCGGAACCTGCCAGGCCACCTGCGCATTCCACAGCCGCACCCCCGGCACGCGGCCCACACGTGCATCGGCGCTTTCCTGCCAGGTGTTGGCAGCGTCGGAGAACTGGCCGCTCTGGTGCGTGCTGGAGACATTGAAGGTCCAGGCCGACAGCGCATAGCGGGCGCCGATGCTGTCGGTGTCGCGCGAGTAGAAGGGCACGTCCTGGCCGCGGTTGTCACCGGACTGCTGGATCGCCTTGGTCCAGGTGTAGTTGGCGTACAGCTCCAGTCCGGCCAGCACGCTGTCTTCGGCGAAGCGGTATTCGAGCGCGCTTTCCACACCCTTGTGGTCGGTCGCACCGATGTTCTGGAAGGTGGGAGGAGTGATTCCCGGCACCTGCAGGATCTGGTTGTCGAAGCGCATCCTGAACACCGTGACGTCCGCGCGCAGTGCGCCGTCCTGCCAGCGGGCGCCCAGCTCGGTGGTCCTGGCCACCTCCGGATTCAGCGGATTGCTGGCGGTCTGCGAGTTCAGCTGGATGTTCTGCACCGGCCCGAACGAGGTGGTGTAGTTGCCGAACACGGTCAGCTGCGGGGTCAACAGGTAGGCGACGTTGAGCGAGGGCAGGGCTTTGTCGTTGCGGCTGCTGAAGGTGGTGCCGCCATCGGCCTGGCGGCGGTCCATGTCGATCCATTCCATGCGCACCCCCGGCGTGATCCGCCACTGGCCGATGGCGATGCGGTCGTCGAGATAGAAGGCGTGGGCGTCGGTGGCATTGTCGAAGCGGTTGATGGGGCTTGCGGCGCCGGTGCGGCGGGTCACCGTGTAGCTGCGGTCGTTGCCGCGCTCGCGCAGGAAGCGGTAGCCAGCGGTGACGTCGTGCACGCTTGCCCCCCAGTGCAGGCGCTGGGTGTAGCGCGGTTCGATGCCGAGCACGCGGTAGTCGCGCGGCTGCACGCTCACCTGGGTGTTGGCAGCGTTGATCAGCGAGCTGGCACGGGTGCTCTCGTTGTAATAGGCCAGTACCTCGAACTCGCTGGTGTCGGACAACGTGTGGGTGTAGCCCAGATCGATGCCCGTGCGGTGGCCCTTCCAGAAGTCATCGGGACGCGTGTTCTGGAACGGATCCGCCTCGTACTGCGCGCGGGTCAGGCCGCCTGGCGTCAGCGAGCGGACGTCGTAGTAGGACAGCTTGGCACGCAGCGTCTGCTGGTCGTCGATGGCGTAGGCGAACTTCAGTGCCAGATCGTTGAAACGGTCGTCGCTGCCTTCGCGCCAGCCGCGACCGTCCTGGCCGGAATAGAGCAGGGCGACGCCCAGGCCGTTGTCGCTGGTGCCGCCGAGGAAGGTGTTGTACTGGGTGCTGTCGCCGCCGCCATGGTCATGGGCGTTGTAGCGGATCCCGACCTCGCCGTGCAGGCCGCTCTGCTGCGGAATGGCGCGGGTGCTGAAGTTGATGATGCCGCCCACGTTCTGCGGCCCGTAACGCACGGCTCCGCCGCCACGCACGACGTCGATCGATTCGATGTTGGACAGGCTGGCCGGCGCGAACGACAGCTGGGGCTGGCCGTAGGGTGCGACGGCCAGCGGCACGCCATCCAGCAGCACCGTCGAGCGGGGTGAGTAGCGGCCGGTGAGGCCGCGCACGCCGATGTTCAGCGACACCGAACTGCCGGCGGTGCCGGAGTTGTCGGTGACCTGCACGCCGGGGATGCGGCGCATGGCGTCGCCGATGCTGGTCGCGCCACTGGCCTCGATGCGCTGGCGATCGACCACCGTACGTGCCCCGGCGAAGCTCTTGACGCTGTCATGCAGGCCGGTGCCCAGCCAACTGCCGGAGACCTGGATGCTGTCGAGCGTGGTCGGGGCGTCCTGGGCGAGGACGGAAGCAAGGGGCATCAGGCACAGGGCGAGGGCTGCCACCAAGGGCAGCTGGGCCGGTTTCGGGGTGCGGAGGGGCATCTGGACGGCGCAGGAAGGTGGTAAATGAGAATTATTGCTGATTCCATTCGTGAATGGAATCGAGGGACGATGGCCTCTGGGGTCGGGTGGTAAAGTGAATGATTGCCTCCTGACTCACCGAGATCCGTCATGCCTGCAGCTGTCTTCTATCCCGTCGGAACCCCTGGCCAGCCGTGGGGAGCGGCGGAACGGGAGCAGTGGCGTGCGCGCCAGCAGCGCCTGCGCCGCTACGACGAGGAAGTACTGCCGCGCATCGAGGCACTGGCAGCGCGCTTCGACAAGGTGGCCTACGGCCAGCTCGACTACGCGGGAGAGACCTATACCCTGTTCGCCCTGCGCAGCCGCGACTGGAACCCGGCGCTGCCGGCGGCGCTGGTCACCGGCGGCGTGCACGGCTACGAAACCAGTGGCGTGATGGGTGCCCTGGAGTTCCTTGAAAAGCACGCGGCCGATTACGCGGGCAAGGCCAACCTGCTGGTGGCACCGTGCGTCAACCCATGGGGTTTCGAGCGCATCAACCGCTGGAACTTCGACGCGATCGATCCGAACCGCAACTTCCGTGCCGGTGGTCCGGCTCGCGAATCAACCGCGCTGATCGAGCTGATCGAACCCCTCAAGGGCCAGTTCGCGCTGCACATCGATCTGCATGAGACCACCGACAGCGATGAAAGCGAGTTCCGCCCTGCGCTGGCGGCGCGCGACGGCAAGCCGTTCGAACCGGGCCTGATTCCTGATGGCTTCTACCTGGTGGACGACAGCGCCAATCCGCAGCCGGCGTTCCAGCAGGCCGTGATCGCGGCGGTGGAAAAGGTGACCCACATTGCACCGGCCGACGACAAGGGCGAGATCATCGGCTCTCCGGTGGTGGCCCATGGCGTGATCGAGTACCCGCTGGTGGAATTGGCCCTCTGTGCCGGCATCACCGGTGCGCCGTACACCACCACCACCGAAGTCTACCCGGACAGCCCGCGCGCCACGCCGCAGCAGTGCAACGACGCGCAGGTGGCCGCGGTCTGCTCCGCGCTGGACTACGCACTGGCGCATCGCTGAGGGGGAGTGCCGAGCCCATGCGCGGCTGCGGTTGCAACAACCTTGATACATCCCGGGCCGATACGGCCCGGCGCTACCGCAGTGCGTCGGCCCACCACAGTGCGGCCGGCCCGGGTGGCGTGTCGCGTCGCCACACCAGGTCGCTGTGGATGCGCCGCGGCCAACCGGGCAGGGCCAGTTCCACCAGGTGTCCGCGGTCGTAGCGCTGCACCAGCGCTCTCGGGAGTTCGGCCCAGCCGATGCCTTCCTCGGCCATTTCCATCACCATCAGGTAGTCCGATGCGGTCCAGGCCGGGCCGGCGACGGCACGCGCGTGATCGACCTGTGCGCTCAAGCGAATCTGTCGATGGCGGGCAAGCTGCGGTGCGGCGCGCGCACCGGCCGCGGCCAGTGCGTGTCCGTGCGCGACATACACCGCCAGCTCGCTGTGATGGGCCAGGGGCTGTGCGATCACTGCATCCGGATAGCGCTCCTGGCGAGGCAGCAGGCCCAGTCCGGCGCGGCCGCTGCCGACCAGTTCCAGCACATCGTGCCCTTCAGCGTCGAGCCACTCCAGTTCGATTTCGGGAAAGGCTTCAGCGAAACGCTGCAGCACCTGTTGCGCCGGGTCCAGCTGGTAAACATCGGAGAACACCACCGTCAGCCGGGGTTCGACAGGTGCAGCCAGGCGCACGCTCAGCTGCCGCAGGCGCGCATCGGCAGCCAGGATTTCCTGGGCATGGCCCAGCACCTGTCGCCCCGGGTCGGTAAGCTGCGGATAGCGCCCGCTGCGGTCGAACAGCGATACGCCCAGATCGGCTTCCAGATGGGCGATGGCGGTGCTGACCGTCGATTGCGTCTTGCGCAGGCGCCGCGCGGCAGCCGAGAAGGAGCCCAGTGCGGCAGCCTCGACGAACGCCTGCAGGGATTCAGGAGAGTAGGGCATCGATCCATCGCTAATATCGATGGATTCCATTTTTGATCCATCGTAAATGGCGATGATACTGGACGCCATCGCCCCTGTCAGCGGGCGCTGTGAATCCTGCTGGAGTTTTCCCATGACCCGTCGTGTTCCCGCCCCAGGCCCCCTGATTGCCTGGGCCTGCCTGACCGTGGCGATCGTCGCCGAAGTGGTCGGCACGTCCTTCATGGCCCATGCCGCCCGCGCCGGTGGCTGGACCGGCTACCTGGTGATGGCCGGGGCGCTGGCGTTGTCCTATTACTTCCTGGCGCTGTCGGTACGGCGCATCGCGGTCGGCGTTGCGTATGCGGTGTGGGAGGGGCTGGGGCTGACCCTGCTGACCCTGGTCGGCATTGCGGTGTTCGGCGAGAGCCTGTCGATGGAGCAGCTGGCCGGCCTGCTGCTGGCGGTGGCCGGCATTGTCTGCGTCACCCTTGGGGAGGCGCACTGATGAATGCAACGGCACTGTTCTTCGTGATCTGTTCCGCACTGATCGACGTCGCGGCAAACATGATGGTGGCCAAGTCTGAAGGCTTCCGCCGCTGGCAATGGGGTGTCGCTGCCGTCGTCATGGTCTGGATCGCCTTCGCGCTGCTGGGCCAGGCAGTACGCCACCTGGACCTGGCCACGGCCTATGCGCTGTGGGGTGCCATCGGCGTGATCGGCACCGCTGCCTGCGGGCGCCTGCTGTTCGGCAATCGCCTGCGGCCCATCGGCTGGATCGGCATTGCACTGGTGACGGGGGCGGTGCTTCTGCTCAGTACCGCATGAGCGGCGACGATTGCAGACCGGAGCGCGCTGTCCGACACTGCGGTTTTTCCGCAACGGAGTGCCGCCATGTTCAGCCACATCACCGTCGGTTCCAATGATCTTGCGGTCTCGCGCCGCTTCTACGACGCACTGTTCGCAGCCATCGGCGGCCGACCGGGCATGACCGATGAAGATGGAAAACTGGTCTACATCAAGGACGGGCGGATGTTCATCGTGACCCCGCCCATCGATGGCCAGCCGGCGTGCCACGCCAATGGCGGCACCATTGGTTTCGCGCTGGAGACTCCGCAGGCGGTGCACGCCTGGCAGGACGCAGGCATCGCCCACGGCGGCAGCGCCATCGAAGATCCACCGGGCGTACGCCACAAGGCCGGGCGGCCGCTGTACCTGGCCTACCTGCGCGATCCCGACGGCAACAAGTTGTGCGCCGTGCACGTGATGCGCTGAACTTCGCGGCGCGCGCGTGATACCACGCGCGTGCTGTCCCTGTGCTGTCATCGCGCGACAGCACTTCATCCTGCGTCCACCGCCGTTCAGCCAGAATCCGCCGGCTCACTCTTTGATCGACCGGAGAACGCCGCCCCGTGGAAGCCCTGGAGCCGCAACAATCCCCGGTGCGCACCCTGCGGCCTGTATTCGCCTTCGCGGCGATCATCGTCGTGGCGTTCGCGCTGTTCGTCAGCCTCTATCCGATCGGTGCCGGTCGCCTGCTGCTCAGCGCACAGGACTGGGCGGCACTCAACGTTGGCTGGTACTACCTGCTGGCGATGACCCTCTATCTGGTGTTCGTGGTCGGCGTGGCGCTGTCCAAGTATGGTGGCATCAAGCTCGGTGCCGACCATGACGAGCCCGAGTTCAGCTATCTCTCCTGGGCGGGCATGCTGTTCGCCGCGGGTATCAGCATCACCCTGTTCTTCTTCTGTGTCTCCGAGCCGCTGACCCATTACCTGCAGCCGCCGCAGGGCGATCCCGCCGCCGGTGAGGCCGGCGCGCGCCAGGCCATGCAGCTGCTGTTCCTGCACTGGGGCCTGCATGGCTGGGGCGTGTTCGCGCTGGCGGCAATGGCCATGGCCTACTTCGCCTATCGCCACAACCTGCCGTTGGCGCTGCGCTCGGCGCTGTATCCGCTGATCGGCAAGCGCATCAACGGACCGATCGGCTACACCGTGGATGCGCTGGGCATCGTCGCCACCGTGTTCGGCATCGGCGCCGACATGGGCTTCGGTGTCCTGCACCTCAACGCCGGGTTGTCGCACCTGTTCGACATCCCGCACTCGAACTTCGTGCAGATCGCTCTGGTCGCCAGCATGATGGGGGCAGCGGTGGCCGTTGCAGTGTCCGGCGTGGAGAAGGGGGTCCGCTGGATGGCCAACATCAACATGCTGCTGGCGATCGCGCTGGTGCTGTTCATGCTGTTCGCCGGGCCCACCCAATACCTGTTCGGCACGTTGATGCAGAACCTGGGCGACTATCTGGGCAGCGTGGTCGGCAAGAGCTTTGACGTGTACGCCTATGGCGGACGGCCGGCATGGCTGGGCGGCTGGACGGTGTTCTACTGGGCCTGGTGGATCGGCTGGGCGCCGTTCGTCGGCCTGTTCATCGCCCGCATCTCGCGCGGACGTACCATTCGCGAATTCGTGTTCGGCGTGCTGCTGATTCCGCTCGGCTTCACCCTGGCCTGGTTGTCGATCTTCGGCAACAGCGCGCTGGACCAGGTGCTGCACCATGGCCAGCAGCAGCTGGCACAGCTGGCCGTGGATGACCCACCGACCGTGCTGTACGCATTGCTTGATGGTTATCCGTGGAGCCGCACGGTGATCGCGGTGACCGTGCTGGTCAGCTTCATCTTTTTCGTGACATCGGCCGATTCGGGCGCGGTGGTGCTGTCCACGCTGTCGTCGCACGGCGGCGCTCCGGAAGACGATGGCCCGCGCTGGCTGCGCGTGTTCTGGGGCACGGTGATCGCCGTGCTCACCGCAGGCCTGCTGCTGGCGGGCAGCATCGATGCGTTGAAGTCGGCGGTGGTGCTGGCGTCGCTGCCATTCTCGGCGGTGCTGCTGCTGATGATGTGGGGCCTCACCCGAGCCTTCAGTGACGAATCGCACCGCAAGCGCGCGCTGCAGTACCGGCCATCGCCGCTGATCGGCGACGATCGCCACCACCAGGGCTGGCGCCAGCGGCTTGCGCAGGCCATGCACTTCCCGGTGCGCGACCAGGTCTACCGCTTCATGGATGACACGGTGAAACCGGCGATGGAAGCCGTGGCCGAGCAGCTGCGCGAACAGGGCTGGGACGTACATACCCGCATCGAAGCCGGCGACATGGAGCTCTCGGTCAACCATGGCGAGCAGCAGGACTTCCTGTACCGGGTGATCCTCAGCGGTTACCTGACGCCGTCGTTCGCCGCCCAGCAGCTGCGCAACCAGCGCTACTACCGCGCCGAGGTGCATCTGTTCGAAGGCAGCCAGGATTACGACCTGGTCGGATACAGCCGCAAGCAGATCATCAACGACATCATCAGCCAGTACGAGCGGCACCTGCAGTTCCTGCACCTGAGCCGGTGATGCACGACCGCTGCGATGGGTGCGGACCGTTGGTCCGCACACTCCGTGGAGCCGAGCCCACGCTCGGCTCCATCAAGCCGGTAGAGCAGCCGAGCATGGGCTCGGCGCTACATGTGCAGTTTCCGCATCAGAACCGGTAGCGTGCCCCCACCGTGACGAACTGGCCGCGCAGGTTGTACTGGCTGATGTCGAAGCCGTTGGAGCCGCCCGCCGGGTCGAATGGCGGGTCCTTGTCGGTCAGGTTCAGCACCGACAGCGACAGCGTGGTGTTGGGAATGCCTTCGTACGCCACGTACAGGTCCAGCTGGTGATAGGGCTTGACGCGATCGCGCAGGCCCGGGTTGCTGGTGGCCGTCGCTACCCGCTGGTCGTAGCCGCTGACATATTGCAGGCTCAGCGTGCTGTTCCAGTCGCCCACCGCCCAGTTCAGTGACGTGGTGCCACGGGTGCGCGGCAGCGCGCCGTGGCGGTTGTTGCCCGCGCCGTCATAGGGCGCCTGACCGGCTACCAGGGGCTGCTTGAAGCTGAGCAGATGGGTCCAGCTGCCGGCGAGGGTGAGGTTGCCCCAGCCGTCGGTGCGGAAGGTGTGGCTGGCCTCCAGGTCGAGACCGGACGTGGTCAGCTCCCCCTGGTTGGCGTACTGGTTGGTGATGAACTGGATGCGACCCTGCGCATCGCGCTGGACCCGGCCCGGAAACAGGGCGGGATTGTCGACGATGAACTGTGCGCTGTCGGGCTTGACCAGGTTGTCCTGCTCGATACGGTACCAGTCCAGGCCGATGCTGCTGTCAGCGTCCGGCGACCACACCGCGCCAACGTTGAGATTGCGCGAGCGTTCGGCCTTCAGGTCGGGATTGCCGGTGCGGATGTTGGTGACACCGCGGCTGCCACCGGGCTGCAACGGGTCGAGCGGGTCGATCACCGATCCGTAGCTGACCGTCTGCCCGGGTGCGATTTCCGGCAGCGAGGGAGCGCGGAAACCGCGCGAGAACGAACCGCGCAGCAGCAGGCTGTCCAGCGGCTGCCAGCGCAGCGCGAACTTCGGCGAGAACGCCTTGCCGAAGTCGTCGTAGCGGTCGCCGCGTCCGGCGACCTGCAGTTCCAATGTGCGATGCAACGGTACGCTGAACTCGGCGTAGGCGGCGCTGACCTGCCGCTCGCCATCGACCACGTTGATCGCCGGCCGCAGCTCCGTTCCGGACAGCACCTGCGCACTGGTCCGTGCATCCAGCGATTCCTTCCGGAACTCCGCGCCCCAGGCGAAGCCGACCGCGCCGGCCGGCAGCTCCCACAGCGACGTCGATGCCTTGAGGTTCAGAGAGTGCAGCTGGTACCAGCCCGGGCGCTTGGTCTGCAGGCGCAGCGCGTCAAGCGCGGCCGGCGTGCTGGCCGGGTCGAGGAAGTTGTAGCTGCCATCGCGCAGGATCTGCTCGAACGCGTAGCGGTTGATGAAGTTGTCCACGTACTCGCGCTGCTCGCTCTGCGAGGTCAGTGCGGCGACCTCCCAGTCCCAGCGCTCGCCCTGGCCACGCACGCCGGCCAATGCACGGTAGAACACCTGCGTGTTGTCCTTCAGGCGCGGGCCGAGATCGAAGAACGTGTACTCGAAGGGCAGGGGAGCGCTGCCCGGGTTGTTCGGATGCCCGACCGGCAGCACTGCCGGAATGTCGAGCAGGGTGCCGGTGGCGGGGTTGTAGGCGCGCAGGCCCGGGCCGACGGTCAGTGGCGCGCTGAAGATCTGGTCGGCCTTGTTGTGGCTGTAGAGCACGTCGGCGAAGGCTTCGACGTTGTCACTGAAGCGGTAGGTCGCGCTCAGCGAGGCCTGCAGGCGTTCGGCACCGGGCTGCAGGGTCTTGAATGGCTGCGCATTGAACGCGCAGGCCTGGCCGGGCAGGCTGCTGCCGAAGTCGCTGTAGGGCCGCAGCTGGCTGCCCTCGGGGCAGGGCGAGAATGGCTGCGGCGCGCGCGGGTTCGCCAGCCAGTTGCCACCGGCAGTGGACCAGCCGGCCAGGCGACCACCGGGCTTGTCGCGGAAATCGCCGCTGCGGGTATAGGCGCGCTGGTCGGCGTCGAGCCGATCGCGCTTGAGCACGTCCAGCCCGAACAGCATGTTCCAGCCCTGCTGTTCGAGGTCACCGAAACCGGCCAGCAGATTGGCCTTGCGTTCGTCGAGGCCGCCCTGGGTGGCCGTACCGAAGCCGCCGCCCACTTCCACGCCCTGGAAGTTCCTGCGCAGGATGATGTTGATGACACCGGCGATGGCATCGGAGCCATACACCGCCGAGGCGCCGTCCTTCAGTACTTCAATGCGTTCGACCGCGCTGATCGGCAGCGCATTGAGATCGACGAAGGTGTCCTGGGTATTGAGGGCGAAACCGAAGTTGGCCACGCGATAGCCGTTGACCAGCACCAGGGTGTTCTTCGGCGACAGCCCGCGCAGGCCGATCGACGCCGAGCCCGCCGCGAAGCTGCCGGTGTACTGCTCGTCGAAGCTGTTGCCGGCATTGGCCGACAGGTTGCGCAGCACATCGGTCAACGTGCTGCGACCGGTCTGTTCGATCTGTTCACGGCTGACGATCTGCACCGGGTTGGGGCCGGCGGTGTCGCTGCGCTTGATGTTGGATCCGGTCACCAGCACGGTGCCGAGCGTGGTGCTGTCCTTGCCGGTATCGGTGGTTTCAGCAGCGCCGGCAGCGCCGGCGGTAAGTCCCAGCGCGATGGCGCCGGCAAGCAGGTTCAGGGTGGTGCGGTACATGGAAGCGACAACGCCGGACAGAAGAGGAGCCGCCAGTACCGCATGCGCTCGCCTGCGCCTTCCAATGACGAAAGCGCATTCAGTTATACATCACAGGTTCTTAACGAGTGACTGGCCCTGTTATCGACCGGTGCTGCGCATTCCTCTCAGGGGTCAGATCCCTTTCCAGCGGAGAGGGATCTGACCCCGGTTGGCCGACCGTCAAGGCCGCAAGAGCACCTTGCCGTTGCGGCCGGAACCTGCGCCGGCTTTGACCGCCGCAGCGATATCGTCGAGTGCGAACACCTGTTCCACCGGCAGCGTCAGTTCGCCGCCGGCTGCACGCTGCAGCAGTTCGCCCACCAGCCGTCGCTTGTCGTCCACCGCCATCGCCTGGCTGACCTTGCTGCCCCAGAAGCCTTTCACGGTGGCTTCCTTGTAGATCAGGCCTCCGGCGGGGATGCGCATGGGCTCGCCGCTCATCACGCCGAAGGACACCAGCGTGCCGTGGTGGCCGAGCAGGTCGACCAGGTCACCGCTGGCGTCGCCGCCGATGGAATCCACGGCGGCCGCCGCCTGCGCTTCACCGGTCACTGCACGCACGCGGTCCTTCCAGCCGTCCACCGAGGTATCGAATACATGATCGATGCCGAGCGCCTGCAGCTGCGCGACCGCATCGGCGTTGCGCACAAGGTTGGCCACATGGACACCCCGCGCCCGCGCCAGCATCGCCAGCGACTTGCCGACCGCGCCATTGGCGGTGTTCTGCACGATCCATTGGCCTGGCTCGACATGCAGGAATTCCAGCAGCATCAGCGCACTGAGCGGCATGGCAATCAGCTGCGCAGCGGTCTCGTCGGGGATCGATTCGGGCATCGGAATCACCATCCGTGCCGGCGCGATGAATGCTTCGGCCCAGGTGCCGTGCACCGAGGCGGCAGCGACACGCTGACCGACCCGAAGGCCGTCGACGCCGTCGCCAACCGCGTCGACCACGCCCAGTGCCTCGCTGCCACCGATTGCCGGCAGCGTCGGCTTGTAGCCATACAGGCCGCGCACGGTCAGCAGATCGTGGTTGTGGATGGAGGCGAGCACGGTACGGATGCGCACCTCGCCAGGACCAGGTTCAGGCAGGGCGGCCTCGGCGACGGCAAGGACGTCGGACGGGTCGCCGAAGGAGGAGTACTGGGCAGCGCGCATGGGGGATGTTCCGCGGAAAGTGGAGGTTGTATCGAAGTGGGGATGCGTGCGGCGTCGACAAGGCGGCGCAGACGCAACACGGCATCCTGCGACGGTTCGTCGCGGAGGGCGCTATTTACTGCATCTTGTGTTGACGATATCCATCATCCCCACTATGTTGGGGCCGTCACTCCCGGTCAGCCGCCGCCGCCGGACGATGCAAGACACGTCCCGCGGCCCGCCCCTGAAGGCTTGCCGTGTCGACGCGGCCGCCCTCGTGCGGACTCAGGTCGCCCCCACGGCCCGGATACCGGCCGCAGGCGCAGGCACTTGCCGACGATCTGGTGTTCCCGCGCTTTGGCATCCCACCCGATCGCCCCGTGCGCCGGTATCGCGTGCAGGGCCGCCATGGCATCGGCGCAATCGTGCGTGCGAGCCTGGAGACGCAGGACCATGACTGAATACACCTACCGCGCGGCCGATCCGGCCGGCGCCGGCGACGCCTTGCGCGCCGGTGGCGAGCGCGTGCCGACCTGGATCACCAAGGAGGCCGGCAACCGACGCCTGCCGTTCGACGCCGGGCGCCTGCAGCGCAGCATCGACGCCATCCATGCCGAGTTCCCGCAGCTGGACGTAGCCGACTACCGCCGCGTGGTACAGGCGATGGTTGAGCGCAAGCCCAGCATCAGTGCCGACGACCTAGTGGACCTGCTGATCCGCGAGGCGGAATCCCGTGTGGACCTGGTCGCGCCGGACTGGGAGCGGTTCGCCGCCCGCATCTACCTGCGCCGCCTGTACAAGCGCGCCAGCCGCAACCGCTTCTACGATGTCAGCCTGAAGTACGGCTCGTACGTAGGCCTGCAGGAGAGCCTGGCCGACCGTGGCGTCTACAGCAATGACATCCTGCGCTGCTACTCGAAGGAGGAGCTGCAGCAGGCCGGAGAGATGATCGATCCCGACCGCGACCGTCTGTTCGCGTACAACGGCCTGTACCTGCTGGCGACGCGCTACCTGGCCAGCGACCGCAGCCGCGAGGTGTACGAGTTGCCGCAGGAGCGCTGGCTGACCATCGCCCTGTACCTCATGCAGGAGGAGAAGCCGCGTGAGCGGCGGATGCAGCTGGTCGGCGAGGCCTACTGGGCGCTGTCGAACCTGTACATGACGGTGGCCACGCCGACGCTGGCCAACGCCGGCAAGGTCGGTGGACAGCTGTCCAGCTGCTTCATCGATACAGTGGACGACAGCCTGCAGGGCATCTATGACTCCAATACGGACATTGCCCGCGTGTCCAAGCACGGCGGGGGTGTCGGCGCCTACCTGGGCTACGTGCGCAGCAGCGGTGCACCGATCCGGGGTGTGCCCAACTCGTCCGGCGGCGTAGTGCCCTGGATCAAGCAGCTCAACAACACCGCGGTATCGGTCGACCAGCTCGGCCAGCGCAAAGGCGCGGTGGCGGTATACCTGGACATCTGGCACCGCGACATCGAGGCCTTCCTCGATCTGCGCCTGAACAACGGCGACCAGCGCCTGCGCGCGCATGATGTGTTCACGTCGGTCTGCGTGCCCGATCTGTTCATGGAGGCGGTCGAGCGTCGGGCCGACTGGTACCTGTTCGACCCGCATGAAGTGAAGCAGGCCAAGGGCTGGTACCTGCAGGACTTCTACGATGAGACGCGCGGTGCGGGCAGCTTCCGCGACCGCTACGCGGAGCTGGTGGCCGACGAGCGCATCAGCCGGCGCACCGTGCGCGCGATCGATCTGTTCAAGCGCATCATGCTCAGCCAGCTGGAGACCGGCAATCCATTCCTGTTCTACCGCGATGAAGTCAATCGCAGGAACCCGAACAAGCACGCGGGCATGGTCTATTCCAGCAACCTGTGCACGGAGATCCTGCAGAACATGAGCCCGACGCGGATGATCCAGGAGATCGTCAGCGGCGACCAGATCGTCACCACCCGCCGCGCCGGCGATTTCGTGGTGTGCAACCTGTCCTCGATCAATCTGGGACGGGCGGTCACCGCGCCGGACGATCTGCTGGCGAAGGACGTGCTGGAACGGTTGATCCCGATCCAGGTGCGCATGCTGGACAACGTGATCGATCTCAATGCCTTGCCGGTGCCGCAGGCCACGATCACCAACCGCAAGTACCGGGCCATTGGTCTGGGCACGTTCGGCTGGCATCACCTGCTGGCGCAGCAGGCGATCCCGTGGGAATCGCCGGAGGCGGAGGCGCTGGCCGACCGCCTGTACGAACGCATCAACTTCCTGACCATCCAGGCCAGTGCCGAACTGGCGAAAGAGAAGGGCCACTATCCGATGTTCGCCGGCAGCGACTGGCACACCGGCCGCTACTTCAGCGACCGCGATTACCGTGATGCGGCCTGGCAGGGCCTGGCGCGTGAGGTGGCCCGCCACGGCCTGCGCAATGGCTGGCTGCTGGCGGTCGCGCCGAACATGAGCACCGCCCAGATCGCCGGTTCCACTGCCTCGATCGATCCCATCTACAGCGCGTTCTACTACGAGGAGAAGAAGGACTTCCGACGGCCGGTCGCGGCCCCCGGGCTGTCGCTGGAGACCTGGCCGTACTACGAGAAGGGCGCCTACGAGGTGGACCAGTTCGCCAGCGTCCGGCAGAACGCCCGGCGCCAGCGCCATGTGGACCAGTCGATCAGCTTCAACCTGTATGTGCCCAGCACCATCCGTGCGAGCACGTTGCTGGAGCTGCACCTGAGCGCATGGCGCGCGGGACTGAAGACCACCTACTACGTGCGCTCCAACGACATCGACATCAGCGAATGCGAGTGGTGCTCGAGCTGATCGCTGCGCCCCAGCCGCGGTAGCGCCGGGCCATGCCCGGCGAGCGCACCGCGCGGCCACCGTACATTCCGCCGGGCACGGCCCGGCGCCATCCTCAGCAGGTAACACCATGGCAACGCCGCTTGACCGCATCAAGATCCTTGAACCACGCCATCCCAACCGCAGCACCGGCATCATCAACGGCCGCACCAGCGGCATACTGAACTGGAACGACATTCCGTACCCCTCGTTCTATCGGGCGTACAAGGAACTGTCGACCAACTTCTGGATCCCCGACGAAGTGGACATGAAGCTGGACGCACGCCAGTACGGTGAACTGTCCGGACGCGAGAAGAACGCCTACGACTCGATCATCGGCCTGCTGGCCACGCTCGATTCGCCGCAGACCCGGTTCATCTACAACGTCGCCGAGTACATCACCGATCCGGCCGCGCATGCCAATGCGGCGATCATCGGCCAGCAGGAAGTGATACATAACGAAAGCTACAGCTATGTGCTCGCGTCGATCACCGATCTGCCCAACCAGAACCGGGTGTTCGAACTGGCCCGCACGCATCCGACCATCATCAGCCGCAACGCGCCGATCATGCAGGCGTACGACGACTTCATGCGCGACAAGACCGCCGAGACGCTGCTGAAGTCGCTGATCCAGTCGTCGATCCTGGAGGGCATCAACTTCTATTCCGGCTTCGCCTACTTCTACAACCTGGTGCGGCAGAACCGCATGACCGGCACCGGCAAGATCATCAGCTTCATCAACCGCGACGAGCTGGCCCATACCAAGTTCATCAGCGAGGTGATCCGGGCCATCGTCGGCGAGAATCCGGAACTGCAGACCAACGAGCTGACTGCCTACGTACACGATGCATTCGAGCACGCCATCACCCTGGAGACGCAATGGTCGTCGGAAGTGCTGGATGGCATCGACGGCATCGATGTGGACGAGATGGTGCGCTATGTGAAGTACCGCGCCAACAAGATGGCCGGCATGCTGGGCATCGAGCGGCTGTACAGCGATACGACCGACAATGTGATGCCGTGGATCAAGGCCTACGCCGACAACTTCACCGAAACCAAGACCGACTTCTTCGAGATGCGCAATGCAAGTTACAAGAAGACCAACGTCGACAACGGCTTCGACGATCTCTGAGCGGGGGCCGGCGCTGGGCATCCTGATCGTGGTCGCCTCGCTCAGTGGTAATACCCGGGAGCTGGGACGGCAGATCGCCGAGCGGTGTCGCGCGGCGGGTCACGCGGTGCATTGGCAGGAGGCCGACGACCTGCGCCAGCCGGCTCCGCTGGCGGCCGATGAAGCCGACCTCGTGCTGCTGGGCAGCTGGACCGACAACGCCGGGCGCACACCGGCGGAGATGAAGGCGTGGGTGGCCGGCATTGCCGGGCAGGGTCAGTGGCCGCGACAGGTGGCGGTGTTCGGCACCGGCGAGACACAGTGGGGCCAGGAGTACTACTGCGGCGCCGTGCACCGCCTGATCCGCTACTTCCACAGCGGCTACCCGCCGCTGGAGATTGAACAGATGCCGCACGGCGAGCGTCACGCCGCCGCCATCGACGCCTGGACCGACGCAGTCCTGGCCCATTACCGGAGTACCACCGATGCAGATCATCGACGCCACCACGCCTGAGCAGCTCCAGCAGCTGTTGGCCGAACATCCCCGGGTCCTGGTGGATTTCCACAAGGACCAGTGCCCGGGCTGCCGGATGCTGGAGATGTCCCTGCAGCGTGTCGCCAGCAGCGGCGCGGGGCAGGGCATGACCCTGCTGCGGGTGCAGCTGGAAGTGCTGGGTGAAACCTTCTTCAGGGAGCTGGGGCTGCGGCAGACACCAACGCTTGCGCTGTTCCGTGACGGCAACGAACGCATCCGCCTGGCCGGATTCCAGTCGCCACAGCAGATCGAAGCCGCCATCGCCCTGCATCTGTAGAGCGGGGCCACGCTCGACAGCGCTGCACGCGTGCGTCGAGCATGGCCCGGTGGCGGCCCTCGGCCGTCAGGCGCCGGCGAAGGTGTCGACCAGCAGCTTCACATTCAGTGCCACGATCACCAGCGCGATCAACCAGGCGATCGTACCCAGCCACCGCGGCGCCACCAGTGCGCCCATGGTCACCTTGTCGGTCACGATCCGCACCAGGGGAATGATCGCGAACGGCAGCTGCATCGACAGCACCACCTGGCTCAGCACCAGCAGCTTCACCGCGCCCTGGTCGCCGAACAGCACGATCACCACCACCACCGGAATGATCGCCAGCGCCCGGGTCAGCAGCCGCCGCAGCCAGGGCGGCAGGCGAAGGCGCAGGAAGCCCTCCATCACGATCTGCCCGGCCAGCGTCGCGGTCACCGTGGAATTCAGGCCCGATGCCAGCAGTGCCACCGCGAACAGCGTCGCCGCGGCGCCCACGCCCAGCATCGGTGCCAGCAGCTGATGCGCCTGCTCGATGTCTTCCACGTCGAAGCGACCGTTGGCATGGAATACGGCCGCGGCCAGGATCAGGATGCTGGCATTGATGAACAGTGCCAGCGTCAGGGCCAGCGTGCTGTCGGTCACCGCCCAGCGCAGCGCGCTGCGGCGACCCTCGTCGGTACGCGGATACGCTCGGGTCTGCACGATGGACGAGTGGAGGTACAGGTTGTGCGGCATGACCGTGGCGCCGATGATGCCGATCGCGATGTACAGGGCGTGCGGATCGGTGACCACCTGTGCGCGTGGAATGAAGCCGCCAAGCACCGCCATGACAGGCGGCGCGGCCATCGCGATCTGGACCACGAAGCAGGCGAAGATCACCATCAGCAGCGCGATGACGAAGGCCTCCAGCGCGCGGAAGCCGCGGTTCATCAGCAGCAGCACCAGCAGCGTGTCCAGCGCGGTGATCACTGCACCCCACAGCAGCGGCAGGTCGAACAGCAGCTTCAGTGCGATGGCGGTGCCGATCACCTCGGCCAGGTCGCAGGCGATGATGGCGGCCTCGCACAGCCCCCACAGGGCCAGGTTGACCGGCTTCGGGTAGCGCGCGCGACAGGCCTGGGCCAGGTCCAGCCCGGTGGCGATACCCAGCCGCGCCGAGAGCGCCTGCAGGATCACCGCCATTAGATTGGACACGAGGATGACCGACAGCAGCAGGTAGCCGAAGCGTGAGCCGCCGGCCAGGTCGGTGGCCCAGTTGCCAGGGTCCATGTAGCCGACCGAGATCATGTAGCCCGGGCCGAGGAACGCCAGCAGGCGGAACCACCAGTGGCCCTTGTCGGGTACTGCCACCGAGGCATTGAGCGCACCCAGGCTGGCCGGGGCAGGGGCCGAAGGGTCATCGGGCGCCAGGGTGTTCATGCGCGTAATATAGCCCATGCTATATCCAATAGCAATGTGAAACAATCGTCTTTATCGCGTCACTGGTCCAGAATTCAGGTTCATTCCCGGACGACTTCGGCAGGACAGGCGCACGCGTGGGCAAGAGCGACGATTCGACATCGCCAAAGAATCCCCCCTTGATCGAGGCCGAGCGCCAGGTCGAGAGCTTCCGGCAGGTGCGCGAGGCGCACCGGATGGAACTGGTGGAGGACTATGTCGAGCTGATCTCGGACCTGCTGGCCGATGGCGGCGAGGCCCGCCAGGTCGACATCGCCACCCGCCTGGGGGTGGCGCAGCCGACGGTGGCGAAGATGCTGCGGCGGCTGGCCCGCGACGGCTGGGTCGTGCAGCGGCCCTATCGTGGTGTCTTTCTGACCGCCGAGGGCGAGGCGCTGGCCCATGCCAGTCGCCAGCGGCACCAGACGGTGGAGCGCTTCCTGTTGGCGTTGGGCGTGGATGCCGATACCGCCCGGCGCGATGCCGAAGGCATCGAGCATCATGTCAGCGAGCAGACGCTGGCGCTGTTCGAAGCATTCGTGCGCAAGGCCGAGGGCGGGTAGGGCCGGTGCCCGCGATCTGAAGGGTGGCGGTAGCGCCGGGCCATGCCCGGCGGCCGTGGAAGGAGCCGCAGATCACTCAAGCGGCGGGCAGCGCGCCTGTTCCTGTGCGCATGCCCGTGCCTGCCACAGCTTCAGCACAGGCTGCAGACCCTCATAGCGCCGCCCATGCCACCCCTTCGCCAGCACGCGACCTTCCGCGTCGATCAGCACCAGATTGGGCGGCGCGGGGCCGGCCAGGGCCTGCAGCACCGGCATGCGCGCGGCCCTGCGCGGGTCCAGCACCGGCCACGGCATGTCCTGGCGGCGCATGTAGCGGCGCAGCGCGGCCTCGCTCTCATCCTGGCTGACGTACACCACCTCGGTGTCCGCACCGGCCTCGCGCAGTGCGTCACGCACGCTGCGCAGGGTCGGCACGAAGGCATGGCAGGGCGCGCACCAGTCCGCACCGAAGTACAGCGCGATCAATCGCGGCGGCGGCGACCACTGCATCGGGCGCAGCGATCGCGCCTCTGGTCGCATCAGCGACGCCGAGACCTGCGCGTGCAGATTCTCTGCCGCGACCGGCGCGGCCATCAGCGCGCTGCCGGCGCACAGCAGAACGCGCAGTGCTTCAGAACGCATAGCGCAGGCTGACATAC
The DNA here is from genome assembly GCF_056760395.1 of Stenotrophomonas sp. STEN009. Lineage (NCBI taxonomy): Bacteria > Pseudomonadati > Pseudomonadota > Gammaproteobacteria > Lysobacterales > Lysobacteraceae > Stenotrophomonas > Stenotrophomonas sp. STEN009. The sequence continues at coordinate 26,833 of NZ_JBRRES010000002.1, forward strand.
CACGAGCGCGCGAAGCGGGGCCCGTAGACGTAGTCGCTGTCGCGCAGCGCGCCGGCTTCAAGATCCTTCTGCCGCTGATCGAACACGTTCTTGACTCCGGCTGCCACGGACACCTCCTGTTCGGCGCCCACCCCCAGGTGGCGATGCCAGCGGGCACCCAGGTCGGTCACCCAGAAGGCACGGGTGCGGTGCAGTTCACCCAGCCGGTTGTTCAGCACTGGCATTGAACCGGTGTGGCGCAGCGCGATGAAGGTCTCCCACGGTTCCGAAGGCAACCAGCCGAGCTGGGCCAGCCCGGTCCAGCGAGGGGTCTTGAGGTAGTCGCGGCTGTCGATCACGGTGTCGCCGCCCTCGCCGGTGTCATCGAAGATGCGCTGGGGTTCGCGGAAGCGCGAGCGGTACCACGATGCGCCCGCGGTAAGACGCCATTGCGGCGAGGGTTGCCAGCCCAGATTGGTTTCCATGCCCAGTACGTCCGAGCCCGAGGCGTTGTAGCGCAGCTGGCCGAGCCGGCCATCGGCGCCGCGCAGGATCTCGCCCAGCGCAAAGGTGTCACGGATGCGCGCGTAGGAGGCGGTGGTATCCCACGTCCACACCGGCTCGGCCGGATCCGAACGCCAGTCGAAGCCGAGCAGGGTGGTCAGCGCACGTTCCTCCTTCAGGCCGTCGGCATTGCGCACGCGCACCTGCTCGCCACCGAGCGTGTCCACATGCACATCCTCGACGAAGATTTCCGGTGCGCGGAATCCGCTGGCAATGCCCGCCCGCCACTTCACGTTCTCCGTGGCCTGCCAGGCCAAGGCGACACGCGGTGAGAGCACCGCGTTGTCCAGTTCGGAACTCTTGTCCACGCGCGCGCCGATCACCAGGTCGATGTCCTCGCGCAGGCTCCATTCGTCCTGCACGAAGGCGCCCAGGTTGTGGAAGCTGGCGTCCTCCAGCACGGCCAGGCGCTGGCCGTCACCGGTCCGGTTGTCGTCGCGCAGGCGCTCGTGCTTGTACTGCACGCCGAACGCCAGGGCATGCGCGCCCAGCCGCCAGTTCAACTGGCTGTCGAGGTAATGCAGCGGATTGTGCGTGCGTCCGTATTGCCGCCAGGAGCGCGAGGCGGCGCTGCCGGCCACGGTGGGGTCGAGCTCGGAGGGATCGTATCCGGCTGCCGACGGGTCGGTGACCACATCGCCGAGACCGCCATAGAAGCTGTCGCGATCGATGTCGGCGAAGGCATAGGCGAGGCGGAAGTCGATGTCCGGGCTTACTTCCTGGTCCCAGGACACGCTGCCACGCCGGTACGTGGTGTCGAGCGATTCTGCGATGTTGGCCAGATACTCCGGCTGGTCGAGGCGGTTGCCGCCGCGCCGGCTTTCATCGGTGACCTGCACGTCCACGCGCAGCCGTGTTCCCGGTGTGGGCGCATACCAGGCCTGCAGTCCACCGACCTTGAGATCCTTGCGCGTGATCTCGGTGTAGTCATCACCGTTGTAGTCGATGCCACTGTTCCAGTTGCGCTGGGCGATCACCGACAGCCCGGCATCGATTTGCGCGGCGACCAGATCCAGCCGGACATCTGCATTCTTCTGCGGCGTGCCACGCAGCACATCCACGCCGGCCTGCACATGGCCACCACTGCGCGAGGGCAGGGGCGGAACCAGGTTGATCACGCCGGCCACCGCGCCGGGTCCATACAGCGCCGAGCCACCGCCCTTGACCACTTCGATGCGATCGACGAAGCCGGCGGGAATCTGCTCCAGGCCGTACACGCTGCCCAGCGTGGACAGCAGCGGGATGCCGTCGAACAGCAGCTGGTTGTAGGCACCCGGCAGGCCCAGCAGCTGCACTTCGCTGGTGTTGCAGTTCTGGCAGTTGCTTTCCACGCGCAGGCCATTGATCAGTTCGACCGCACGGGAGAAATCGGTGGCCGCACGCAGCGCGATGTCCTCCCTGCGCAGCACTTCGGTACGGATCGGCACATCGGCAAGCAGGCGCTCGCTGCGCGTGGCGGTACTGACCTTGACCTGCACCCGGTCCAGCTGCGTGGGCGAGGGCGTGCCGGCTAGTACCGGGGTCGACAGGGCAAAGAAGATGGCGGTGACCAGCGGAAGGTGGCACGGCGGCACGGCGTGGGGCATGGAGGCGTCGTCCTTGGGGAAGAGAGCGGCGAGGGCGACCTGGCTGGGATACATGAAAGCAAATGCTCATAGATATAGCAATTGCTATATAAAGCGCGACGCTGCTTTCATGGGCACGGCACAGGACGCCTCATCAGGAACGACGGTGTTATAACATTACAATAGACGACGTCACCCCTGCCGGATGTCATATCCGGCAGGGGTGTTCAGGCGCGGGTTCCGGGCGGGACGCCGGGTGTTACCAGGCGGCGCGCAGGCCGACCTGTGCACCGTGGTTGCGATAGCCGCTGTCGCCGCGCTGCACGCGCAGGTCGCCCCAGGCACTCCAGCGTTGCCCCAGCTGCAGCTGCGCGCCCGCCTGCATTTCGTAGCGGCTGTCGGGCGTCTTCGCGCTCAACAGCTCTTCGTTGAAGCGCATCGAGGGATCTCGCTGGCCGCGCAGCCAGTTGACCGCCAGGAAGGGTTGTACGCGATTGCCGCGCAGGGTGCTCTGTCCAAACAGACGCACACCCAGCCGGCTGTTCAGCCCGATGCTGCGGCCATCCTCGACCCGCGTTCCGTTGTCCTCAACCAGGCTGTCACTGTCGTAGTCGGTCCAGGTCAGCTGTGCCTGCGGCTGCAGGTACAGAGTGCTGGCCTCGCGGGTGCGGATCGCCCAGGCGTAGCCGAGCTCCAGCGACGCGCTGCGGACGTCCGCATCGTAGGTTTCCGCCGCAATGCCCTCGCCCTGCACATCATTGTCGAAGCGGGCAGCCTGCACCCAGCCGTCCACGTACAGACCGCCGCTGCTCTGTGCATCCTGCACCCAGCCCAGGTACACGCCTGCCGATTTGCCCTTGATCCTGCCGCGGGTGCCATAGCCGGACAGCATGGAGACTGCGCGGGTGGTGGCGTCGCCGGTGCCGAGCATCACGCCCACCTGGCCGCGCCCGTCGCTCCAGCGCCACAGATCGCTGCCCAGCTGCAGGACGTTGAGATGCGTGCGAGCATCGACCTGGCCGGCAATGCTGGCCTGGATCTGATCGCGGCCACCACGCACCCAGGTTCCCGGGCGCGCGCGGTCGAAGCCGGGCTCGCCGCGATCGTGACGACGTACCTGGAACATCTGCTTGGCCGCGATCTGGTTGGCCAGATAGGCACCCGGCTCCGGGCGCAGCACGGGTTCGGGATCGGGGTCAGGATCGGGAGGAGGAATCACCGGATCCTCCGGATCGCACTCCGGCAGGGAAGGATTGATATCGCATGGATTGCCCGTGTAGGCCGAGGTCAGGTACCAGTTGCCGTTGGCCGTCGTGGCCGAGCCTTTGTGCAGGAAGTACTCGTACATGCCGCCGATGGCGCGGCCCTGCAGCGCGAAGCTGCCGTTGCTGGCGCCATCGACCTGGACCAGCAGGATGCCGTCGACCGTCTGCGCGCCAGCGCCCGCGATGTTGTTGACAGTGACGTTGGTGGTGCCGCTGGTGGCGCCGGTCACATGCAGGCGCGAACTGGCGGCGGCGTCGCCGGCCAGCACGGTGTTGAAATGCAGGATGCCGCCGTTGCCGGTGTAATCGCCATTGACGGTCAACTGCGCATACGCCGCCTGACCCTCCGCGCCGAGCAGGATATGGCTGTCCGCGCCGAGGGTGAGGTTGCCGGTGCTGCTGTCACCGGACAGCGTCCAGCGTCCGCCCTGGTCGACGATCACCTCGGCCGGGCCGGTGATCTGTCCGGTCAGCACCAGCCCCTCGAGGAAGCGCAGGGTCGTGCTGGCGGTATCGGCGATGACGAAGTTGCCGTTGAGGGTGGACGTGCGGGCGGTGAAATCGAGTGCCAGATCGGGGTCGACTTCCACCAGATTGCCGTTGCCACCGATGAGCGTTGCGCCGTTCTGGACGGTCAGGCGTGCCAGATCGGGAGCACGGCCAATCTCCATTCTCACCTTGACGGCGGGACCGGTGGTGCCCTCTACGCGTGATCCATCCACCAGTACATGCCAGTCCGCAGGGTCCGCATAGGGGGGTTGGCTCAGTCTGGAATTTCCCAGTAGCAGGCCGATGTCGCTGCCGATGGCGGCGGAGCCATCACGCAGCTCGATCGAGCCGGCCAGGCTGCGCATGCCGATGGCTCCGGAGAAGGTCGAGCGCTCGGCAACGATGGTGCCGCCACCACTGGCCTGAGCACCAATGGCGGCACCCGACACCTTGCTGTCGATGAGCTGGACGAAGCTGAGAGGCTGAGGGGTGGGGGCGTTAACCAGCGCGCTGGTTGAAAGGCCGACGCCGCTGGCATTCGTGTTGACGATCTCCGACCTGAGGAAGCGGCCCTGCGAGTTGGTTATCGATGCTCCCGCTCCCGACACATTGCTGGTAATGGTCGTGTCCGTCGCATTGACGACGCCCCCCTCGCGGGCACCCACGCGACCCACACTGACGCCATTGAGGTTCAATGTTCCCTCGACGGAAAAATCTCGGCCCTCATAAGGGCTTCCCGGATCCACCGTCAGCGTGGTGCCGGCCGGGACCGAAACTGACTGGGCATGACCTGTCAGCGGCACGCCGACGCAGGCCGCCAGGGCCAGCGCAAGCGGAGCGACCTGCGCGGGCAGGGCGCGTGAAGCGGATCTCATCGTGTACATGGTTTCTCTCCAGAACGTTGGATGGGCCCGTCCCCACAGGCCGGAGGCGGCACTCTGCGGGGCGACGGCCCGAAGAGCCATGCAATTCGTCTGAAACACCTGCAACGTTTTCCATCCAGCTTCAGCCAGCATCGACCTATTCAGCTGCGGAATTCGTGGGTGCTGGATAGTCCTCGCGAAGTGAAAGCGGCATGAAGCGCCCGTCAGGCTCATGCGAGAACACTTTCACCGATCTAAATCGTGATGTGGGTCACGCAATCGCCCCGGCGGCACCGGCAAACATGCTGCGGCGCAACATCGCAGCGCGGTGGCGCATGGCCACCTGTGCGATCAGCCGCGGCGGAAGGCGGCCGGGGTGCGGGCGCCGACGATGATCATGCGGATCATCGTGGAGATCTGTTCGACCAGTTCCGGATCTTTCTCCGGCGGCAGGTCCATCGCGGTGGCGCCCATCGCGAACACCAGGCGGGTGATCGCCTTGGCCACCAGTTCCGGTGCATGCAGCACCGCGCCGTCGAGGGCCGCCAGGCGCACCAGGTCGTGCTGCAGCTCTTCCTCGAAGTAGTGCAGCTCGCGCTCGACGGCGTGCTTGAAGTCATCCGAACCGACTGCGCCTTCGCGCAGCAGGACGTGCAGCAGCTTGTCGTCTGCGCGCAGCTGCTCCATGAAGGTCTCCACTGATACCCGCACCACGCTGGTGGCGGAGGAGGTCGCGCGCTGCCGCGCCTCGCCGATGATGGTGCGCAGCGAGCGGCCGGCCACATCGATGAGGGCCACGGCGAGTTCGTCCATGTCGCGGAACTGCCGGTAGAAGCTGTTCGGCGCGATGCCTGCCTCACGCGCGACCTCGCGCAGGCTGAGGGTGGACAGGCTGCGGTGCGGGCCGATCAGCTTCAGGGCTGCGGCCAGCAGATCTTCGCGGCTCACCGTACGGCGGGCCGGGCTCTGCGCATCTTCGGGTATCGACAGGACGGTGGCAGCGGCCATGAGGGTTCCGGTGGGGCAAGGCTGAATCATACCCAATCCGGTTCAATATACACGTGTATACACAGGTGTATGTGCGCCCGTATAGTGGCTGCCATGAGCGCTGTCGTCCGTCCGTCCCCGTTTTCCCTGCACCGCTGGCTGTCGCCCACGCTGTTCGATTTCTGGGCCGGCCAGATCAATCCGTTGTGGACGCTGCGCGAGCCCTTGGCACGCCTGGTCCGACGCGAACCAGCGGGCGAGGGCGCGGCCACCCTGATCCTGCGCTGCAACCGGCACTGGGCCGGCATGCGCGCCGGCCAGCACGTCACCCTCGGCGTCGAGCTTGAGGGGCGGGTATGGCAGCGCAGCTACAGCCCGACCCCGCTGAGTGGCCGCGAACTGGCCATTACCGTCAAGGCCGTGGAAGGGGGGCGGGTCAGCCAGCACTTGGTGAACCAGGCGCGGCCCGGTGACCTGTTCCGCATCGATGCCGCCTTCGGTGACTTCCATATGCCGGCCGCCGCGCCGGTGTTGCTGCTGGCGGCGGGCAGCGGCATCACGCCGATGCGCAGCCTGCTGCGCGAGGCCTGCCAGCGACCGCTGGGCGCGCCGGTGGACCTGTTCTACTGGGAACGCACAGCGGCCGCCATCCAGTTCCGTGACGAACTGCATACGCTGGCGACAGCGACGCCGGGCCTGCGCGTGCACCTGCTGACCACCCGCGAGGGCGAGGTGCCGGCCGCGCGCATCGATACCCACGCCCTGCAGATTCCCGGCGATGACACGCCGCTGGCACAGCGCCATGTACTGGCCTGTGGCCCGGACGGCTTCGTTGCCGCCGCGCGCCGCCGCCTTGCGCATCAGGTGGCCGGTTTCCAGGCGGAAGCCTTCACGCCGCCCGCGCCGCTGCTGGATGCCGACGGCGAAGGCGAGGTGTCGCTGACCCTGGCACGCAGTGGGCGCCAGCTGCGCGTGCCGCGCGGCCGCTCCCTGCTGGAGAGCCTGGAAGCGCAGGGCATCAAGCCCCGGCACGGCTGCCGCATGGGCATCTGCAACAGCTGCAGCTGTGAACGCGTCAGTGGCGGTACCCGCCATCTGCGCACCGGCGATACGCATTCCGAAGCGGCACAGCCCGTACGGATCTGCGTGAGTGCGCCGACCACCGACCTGACCCTGGATCTCTGAGGAACCGTTGCCATGACCCGCGCTACCGACCGTGCCCTGAGTCCTGCCGAAATGAACGCCTTCGGCCAGGAACTCGACGCGATCCGCGATCGTGTGATCGGCAGTCTCGGCGCGTCCGATACGCGCTATATCCGGCGCGTGGCCGCTGCCGTGCGCTGGTTCGGCGTCGGCGGCCGCAGCCTGCTGTTCCTGGCGGCGTTCTCGCCGCTGCTGTGGGCACCGCTGCTGTGGCCGGCCGCCATCGCCGGCACGCTCATGCTGGCGCTGTCGAAGATCCTGGAGAACATGGAGCTGGGCCACAACGTGATGCACGGCCAGTTCGACTGGACCGGCGACCCGAAGTTGAACGGCAACACCTACGAGTGGGACATCGTTGCCACCGCCGACAACTGGCGCAAGACCCACAATTTCCGCCACCACACCTATACCAACGTGCGTGGCATGGACGATGACATCGGCTACGGCCTGCTGCGCATCTTCCCGGAACAGCGCTGGAAGCCGTTCTATCTGCTGCAGCCGATCATCGCACCGATCTTCGCGCTGCTGTTCCAGTGGGGCGTGGCCGCCCAGGACCTGCGCCTGGGGCGCTGGCTGAAGGGCCGCATCAGCAGCCGCGCGATGTGGCTGCAGACCCGTCCGGTGGCGCGCAAGATGCTGCGCCAGGTGCTGAAGGATTACGTGCTGTTCCCGCTGCTGGCCGGCCCGTTCTTCTTGACCGTGATGCTGGGCAACCTGGTCGCCAACGGCCTGCGCAACATCTGGACCTACGTGATCATCTTCTGCGGCCACTTCACCGCTGAATCGGAGACGTTCCCCAAAGAATGCCTGCGCAACGAATCGCGTGGCCACTGGTACCTGCGCCAGCTGCGTGGCTCGTCGAACATCAGCGGTGGTTTCCTGATCAACGTGCTGTCGGGCAACCTCAGCCACCAGATCGAACACCACTTCTACCCGGATCTGCCGGCCAACCGCTATGCGGCCATCGCCAAGGAAGTGAAGGAGATCTGCCTTCGCTACGGTCAGCACTACAACAACGGTTCGCTGCCACGGCAGTTCGGCCAGGTGGTGTGGCGCATCCTGCGGCATGCCTTCCCGAGCAAGCCGCGCCGCCTGCCGATGCCGGACATCATGACGGCGCCGGCACCGGCCAACGCGGGCTGATCGATGCGGCCGGCCTGTGCGGCCGGCTCAGCCCGCGCTCTCCTGCGGCGCCGGCTGTTCGCGCTTTAGCCGGCGCAGAAACACCTGCATTTCCTTCCGAGCCTGCTCATCGCCCTGGTGGCTGGCCACGCTCAGGCCCCGTTGCCATGCCTCGCGAGCCGCCTGCGGCTGGCCACCCGCCAGCCAGGCCTTGCCCAGCAGTTTCCACGCCGCCGAGTAATGCGGATCAAGTGCCACGCAGCGGCCCAGATGGGTCGCCGCGCGCGCCGGATAGCCGGCGTCGAGCCAACCCTTGCCCAGCCCGAAGCGCAGCAGCGCGCTGTCGTGGCCGTTGGCGAGCAGGTCCTCCAGTGCCTCGATGGTCATGTCTGTACCTCCCGCAGGGTGTCCAGCGGCCCCGGCAGGAAGCGGCCACGGTGGAACATCAGCGGCGCACCGCCGGTCTCATTGATCTCGATGATGCGGCCGGCCAGCAGCAGGTGATCACCCACCGGCCATTGCGCATGACGGGTGCAGGTCAGGTGCGCGACCGCGCCGGCGATGCGCGGCGGCGCGTCGTCTTCGTCTGGAAGCAGGGGTACGCCGTCGAAACGATTGCGCACCTGGGGATCGGCGAACGTGCGCGCCAGTGCTTCCTGGTCCGCGCCCAGCACGCTGATCGCGAAGCGCGTGGCGCGCTGGAAGGCCTGCAGGCTCTGTGCGTGCAGGGCCAGGTTCCACAGTACCAGCGGCGGCTGCAGCGACACCGGCACGAAGGAATTGATGGTCAGGCCCAGCGGTGTGCCCCGTGCGTCGCGGGTGCAGACGATGGCCACGCCGGTAGGGAAGTGGCCGAGCAGCCGCCGCAATGCACGCGGCGGCAGACTGACCGAGGGTACCGGAGCCGGGGCGGGGAACACCCCTACCCACGGCCCGGCGTAATGGGGAGTGCCGGTGCTCATGCGCCGCCCGCCTGGCGGTAACGGCGACCGACTTCGGCCCAGTCGATGATGTTGAAGAACGCCCCGATGTAGTCCGGACGGCGGTTCTGGTAATGCAGGTAATACGCGTGCTCCCACACATCCAGGCCGAGGATCGGCGTGTTGCCGGACAGGCCGGCCGCCGCGCCCATCAGCGGGTTGTCCTGGTTGGCGCTGCTTTCAACCCGCAGGCGACCGTCGCGATCGCTGGTCAGCCAGGCCCAGCCGCTGCCGAAGCGGGTGAGCGCCGCCTTGCTGAAGGCATCCTTGAAGGCATCGAAGCCGCCGAGGTCACGGTCGATGGCCGCCGCCAGCACCTCATCCGGCGTGCCGCCGTGTGCGCTGAGCACGGTCCAGAACAGGCTGTGGTTGGCGTGGCCGCCACCGTTGTTCCGGACCGCGCCGCGCTGGGCCTCCGGCACGGCATCGAGGCGGGCGATCAGCGCCTCGACCGGCTGTTCGGAAAGGCCGGCCTGCTCGACCGCGGCATTGAGGTTGCTGACGTAGGTCTGGTGGTGCCTGCTGTGGTGGATCTCCATCGTCCGCGCATCGAAATGCGGTTCGAGGGCATCGTAGGCATAGGGGAGCGGGGGAAGCGAGTACGACATCGAAGCAGTCTCCGTAGCGAAGGCCAGGGGCTGGCCGTGGGGAGACTGTTATCGCACCTCAACATTGGTTGAGGTCAACCCGCCTGCGCCTTCATCCCCTCAACCCAGCCAATCCCTGCACGCCCCATCCACCTGATTGCCGCACGCCTGCTGCATCCGCTGCTGCAGCCGCGCCAGCGTCTGCGCGCCCTGGTGCTTGCCACTCCATGCCTTCAGCTGCCCGGCCAGGCGTTCGAAGCGCTGGCGGGTGCGCTGGTGGTAGCCCGACGGCTGTGCCTCCAGTTCGGCGATCAACGAGGCGGTCGCCTGCTCGATGCGCGGCGCATCGTCCGGCGCAAGCTTCAGCAGGCCTTCCACATACAGCACACCCCATTGCACCCGGGTCGCCGGGCCCTGCGCACCGTCGTAGGCACGCTTCAGCCACTCCAGAGCACCGGCGGTGTCGCCGCGCTGCTCGGCCAGCTCGGCCAGCTCGGGCATGTAGTAGTACGGCTGCTCGCTGCGCTTCAGTTCGGCCAGCAGCAGCGACTCCGCGCCGGCGTCGTCGCCGACCTGGCGCAGTGCGTAGACCGCGCTGCTGATCGTAGCCTGGCGTGCATGCGCATCGGTGGCGGCGGCATCGGCGGCGGCCACGCGCTGCTTGACCCGATCAACCAGAGTAGCGGGCAGTGCGCCCTTGGGCTGTTGCAGTCGGGCCAGCGATACTTCGGTCAGCGCGCGCGACAACGCGTCGTCGGCGCGGTCGCCACGCTCGGCGTCTGCGCGCTCGAGCGCGACCAGCAGTTGCTGTCCCAGGGTGTTGCTGGTGGCGGGCCCGGTACTGGCCTGCTTGACCAGCTGTACGCCCGCATAGCCCAGCAGCTCGCGGTTGCGTCGTACCTCCGCGGGGTGCGCCAGCACGGCCTGCAGCAGCTCGCGCACTTCGGTGGGCGAGGCATCGGGCTTTTCGGCTGTCGCCAAGGCAAGCAGAGCGAAACGGCGCTGCAGGGCGGCCTCCGGTGCGGCCTTGGACAGCTGGCGCAGCACGTCCTGGCTGTTGCGTTCGCCGGCCAGGCGGTTGGCGTCGACTTCCCAACCGTAGTCGCCCAACACCTGCCAGTCTTCGGCGGCCAGTTGCTCCGGCGTCGTCAATGCGGTGGCCAGGGTGGCGGCAACGGCACTGCGGCGGCCTGCGGCCACGGTCAGTGCCCGGGTCAGTTCGGCGGCATCGTTGCCGCCGGCCACGCGGGTGATTTCGTTGCGCTGTGGGTCCAGCACGATCAGGGTCGGATAGCCGCGCACGCCGAAGCGCTCGCCCCAGGCCTGCGCACCTTCCTCGTCGCCATCCAGGTAGACGGGAACGAATTTGCTGGTCAGCGCGATGAAGGCCGGGTCCTTGAACAGACCCGCCTTGAGCTGGTTGCACGGTGGGCACCAGACCGCACCCCAGTACAGCAGCACCGGCTTGCCGCTGTCGGCGGCTTCGGCGAAGGCGTCGTCGACGTCGCCCTGGCGCCAGGCGATGGCGGACGCCGGTGCGGGGGCCTCGGCGGAGTTGGCGGTGGAGCCCGGGGCCGGGGTGCAGGCGCTCAGCGCCGAAGCCAGCAGCAACACGGAAAGCGCAACGCGCATCGGCAGCATCTCGAAGGGCAGGGTGACAAGCCATTGTAGGAATGACGGCAGAGGCTGCTGATTCAGTTTGCTCATGAAGGGTGCGCTGCAGGGCATGACGTCCGCCGCCCGCACCCTCTGCCGATACACCACCCCATTGAACCCACCGGCTTGGCACGCACCTGCGGCAGGGCTCCACGCTAAGCTGACAGCATGAGCGATTTCAATTCTGCCTACGCTGCGCTGTTTGCAGAACAGGGCCTGAGCCTGGGACTGATGACGCCGGTGGCGGCGCACGGGTTGGCCGATCCGCATGAGGCGCGGCGTATCGCCCGGTTGGCCGATGACCTCGGCTTTGCCGCGCTGTGGACGCGCGACGTGCCCTTGATGGTGCCGCAGGGACCGGAGGCGACCGCGAGCGCGCTGGATGATCCCTTCCTGTGGCTGGGCATGCTGGCCGCCGCGACAGAGCGCATCGTGGTTGGCAGTGCGGCCATCGTGCTGCCATTGCGCCAGCCGCTGCAGGTGGCGAAGTCGGCCTTGAGCCTGGACCGCATCAGCGGCGGGCGTTTCGTGCTGGGCCTGGGTTCGGGTGACCGCCCGGAGGAATTCGCCGCGTTCGGCGAGGATCTGGAGGGCAGGGCCGCGACGTTCCGTGAGCGCTGGTCGTTGCTGCGGGCGGCGCTGTCGCCGCAGGCACACGAGCGGGCCGCCGTGCTGCAGGTGACCGGAGGCTTCGACGTGCTGCCTGCGCCGGCCGCGCGTATTCCGATGCTGGTGGTGGGTACCGCCAGGCAGAGCCTGCAGTGGATCGCCCGGGAGTCTGAAGGCTGGGCCACCTATCACCGCGAGGAGGCTGCCCAGGAGGGACGCATCGGTCTGTGGCAGCAGGCGTTGGCGCAACAGGGCGCGGCGGGCAGACCGTTCGTGCAGTCGATGCTGCTGGACCTGCAGGCGGATCCGCAGGCACCCGCCGAGCCGTTGCCGCTTGGCCTGAAGGTCGGCCGCGATGGCCTGCGTGACTATCTGCTGCGCGTGCATGCGCAGGGCGTGGCGCATGTGATGTTCAATCTGGTCGACAACGGCCGGCCGGTGGAGGCCGTGCTGCGCGAGATCGGGGAGCGGGTGCTGCCGCATATCCCCCGGTAGCTGTGCTGCGCCCGCCGGGCATGGCCCGGCGCTACCGACGTGTGGGCGGTGTCCTGAACGTTCGCATCTGCGTATCATTCGCATCTTCTGTCCCTGCAGGAGCCCGATGTGACCCCAGGCAATCCCATGCACCCCGTCGGACGGCTGTTCGCCGTGGTTGCCTTCATCGAGGCCATCACCTGGGCCGGCCTGCTGGTGGGCATGTGGCTGAAGTACGGCCCGCAGGCCAACGTCGCCCTGGTCAAGGTGTTCGGGCCGCTGCATGGCGTGGCGTTCCTGGTGTACGTGGCCGTGACCCTGTTCTCCGCAGTGCGCCTGCGCTGGCCATGGTGGGCCAGCGCGCTGGCCCTGCTTGCTGCTGTCCCGCCGCTGGTCACGCTGCCGCTGGAGTGGTGGTTCCGCCGTCGCGGCCTGCTGTCGCCGCGTGTGACGCGCTGACACGGCTGTTGCGGGTCCATTCAATTGAATGGGTATCAAATGCAAATACGAGCCGTTATCATTTAAGGGTGATGCCGCTGCGTGACGTGGCGGCATCGGGCGGAGCGTCGTGCTGGCGTTCTGCCGTCCTTCCCTGTCACGGCTGGTGTTCCATGCACGCACGTCCCGTCGTTCCCGGTTTGCCGGCCCTGGTGTTGGCGGCCCTGATCGGCACCATGGCCATGATGTCTTTCGTCGCCGTGATCGGCCCGGTGGTCCGGCTGCTGGGCCTGTCCGAATGGCACGCGGGCCTGTCGGTGACGGCCGCCGGCGTGCTGTGGATGCTGGCGGCTCGCCGCTGGGGCCAACTCAGCGACCGCATCGGTCGCAAGCGCGTGCTGCTGCTGGCGATGGGCGCGTACACCGGCGTCTACCTCGCGCTCGCCATGTTCATCGATGTGGCCCTGCAGGTCACGCCGCCGGTGGTTGTGTCGGTGCTGGTGCTGGTGGGCGCGCGCGGGCTGATCGGGCTGTTCTATGCCGCGGTGCCACCGACGGCCGCAGCCTTGATCGCCGACCAGGCGCCGGCCGGCCAGCGCACGCAGTTTCTCGCCCGTCTGGGCAGTGCCAATGCACTGGGGATGGTGCTGGGCCCGGCGGCAGCAGGCTGGCTGGCCTACACGCATCTTTCGCTGGCGCTGTATGTGGCCGCGCTGTTGCCGCTGCTGGCGCTGGCACTGCTGGCGTGGCGTCTGCCTTCGACAGCGCCGGCAGCGGCGGCATCGTCAGCACGACGGACACCCCTGCGCCGTCTGGACCGGCGCCTTCGGCTGCCCCAGCTGGCCGCGTTCCTTGCAATGGTGTCGGTGACCATCGCGCAGGTGACGGTCGGCTTCTTCGCGATCGATCGCCTCGGCCTGGCAGCGGCCGAAGGCGCGCGCATGGCCGGCATCGCACTGACGGCTGTGGGCGTCGGGCTGATCCTGGCGCAGGCACTGGTGATGAAGCTGGAGGCGCCACCGCGGCGCTGGATCGTGCTGGGTGCATTGATCGCCGGTATCGGCTTCGCCTCGGTCGCCGCCGTGCAGCAGTCCTGGCAGCTGCCGGCGGCTTATGCGCTGGCGGCATTCGGCATGGGCTTCGTGTTCCCGTCGTTCCAGGCGCTGGCCGCCGATGCGGTGCAGGCACACGAACAGGGTGCCGCCGCCGGAACGGTCGCTGCGGCACAGGGGCTGGGCATGGTGGTCGGGCCGATGCTCGGCACGCTGTTGTATCGGGGCGGGCCGAGCCTGCCGTATCTGCTGGTCGGTGTGCTGCTGCTGTTGCTGTGCGTGCTGGCGGCAACGCACCGGATGAAGGAGGCGACATGAACGATTCGCTCAGGGACGATGCATGGCAGGAGACGGCGCCGTTGCCGTTGCCGGCTGCGGATGACCCCACGCTGTTCCTGCTGCAGCATGCAGGGCAGCATGTGCATGTGCGTGGCTGTCGTGCGGCGCTTGCGTCCGGTCCGCTGGTGACGCTGGCCGGGCGCGTGGCTGCGTTCTTCGCGCAGCAGCGGGGCGGGCCGGGCCTGCTGGTCGGAGCGATTCCGTTCGAACCACGTGCCGACGATGCGCTGTACCAGCCCGAACGCGTGCTGCCTGCGTTGCCGGTGCAGCCGCAGGCTGCGCCTGCGCTGGAGGGTGTCGTGCAGGCCGAACCTTCGGCGGACGACTACGCCGCAGCGGTGGATAGGGCAGTACAGGCCCTGCGTGATCCCCGACAGGACCTGCACAAGGTGGTACTGGCGCGCAGCCTGTTGGCACACACACGCCACGCCCTGACGCCCGATGTGCTGCTGGCGAGACTGGGAGCCGATCCGTCGGTAGCGACCTACGCGGTGCCGCTGCCGGTGGAGCTGGGCCAGGCCCCGGCATGGCTGGTCGGGGCGACGCCCGAGCTGCTGCTGCGCAAGCGCGGCGCGCAGGTGCTGTCGCACCCGCTGGCCGGCTCAGCCCGACGCAGTGCGGATCCGGTGCAGGACGAGCGTGCCGCGCAGACCCTGCTGGCGTCGGCCAAGGATCACGACGAGCACCGTCATGTGGTCGAGGCCATCGTTGATGGCCTCTCTCCCTATTGCAGCCATATCGACGCGCAGGCGCGGCCGGTGCTGCATGCCACGGCCACCATGTGGCACCTGGGCACCCGCATCCATGCCACGTTGAAGGATCCACGGGTGCCGGCCGCCGCCCTGCTGGCGCAACTGCATCCCACGCCCGCCGTATGCGGCACGCCGCAGCAGGCGGCGCTGCAGCGCATCCGCGAACTGGAGCCGGTTCCACGCGGTTTCTACGCCGGTGCCGTGGGGTGGCTGGACGCGCAGGGCGACGGCGACTGGTACGTCGCCATCCGCTGCGCACGACTGCAGGGCACGCAGCTGCGCCTGTATGCGGGCGCCGGCATCGTCGCCGGGTCGCAGCCGCAGGCCGAAGTGGCCGAAACCGCAGCGAAGTTTGCTGCCCTGTTGAACGCGTTGGGCGTCAGTGAGCCCGCGCCCCCGACCGAGCCCCTCGCATGAGCCGATCTCCTTCCCGCCTGCCATTGCAGCAGGTATGGCCCGAAGACCGGGTCGCCCACTATCGCCGGATGGGGCATTGGCGCGGGGAGACCTTCCCGGCCTTCCTGCGCGAGCGCGCCGAACGCTACGCCGATGACATCGCGGTGGTGGCAGGTGATGTCCGACTGAGCTATGCGCAGCTGTGGCACGAGGCCGGGCGCATTGGCAGCGGCCTGCTGGCGCTGGGCCTGCAGCCCGGTGAACGGGTGCTGGTGCAGCTGGGCAACAGCGCGGGCTTCATCGCCACCGTCTGCGGCCTGTTCCGCGCCGGCCTGGTACCGGTGTACGCGTTGCCCGCGCATCGCATCACCGAGCTGGTGCACTTCGCCACGAAGGCCGAGGCCAGTGCCTTTGTCACCGCCGATGTGCACGAGGGTTTCGATCATCGCGGGCTGGCACGGGCACTGCAGGCGGAGGTGCCGGCCCTGCGCCAGGTGGTGATCGACGGCGATGCGGAGGAGTTCGTCGCGCTGGCGAACCTGCAGGGCGACCGCAGCCAGCTGCCGGCCGACCCGGATCCGCAGTCGGTGGCGTTCCTGCAGCTGTCAGGTGGCAGCACCGGCCTGTCCAAGCTGATTCCGCGCACGCACGACGACTACATCTATTCGTTCCGTGCCAGCAACGCGATCTGCGGGATCGACCGCGACAGCGTGTATCTGGTCGCATTGCCGGCCGCGCATAATTTTCCGATGAGCTCGCCGGGCTTCTTCGGTGCGCTGTATGCCGGTGCCCGCGTGGTGCTCAGTCCGGGGCCGGGCCCGGATGTCGCGTTCCCGCTGATTGCACGCGAGAAGGTGACCTGCTGTGGGCTGGTGCCGCCGCTGGCCCTGCTGTGGGCGCAGGCAGCGGCATCGACGAAGCACGATCTGTCCAGCCTGCGGGTGCTGCAGGTGGGCGGCGCAAAACTGGTGCCGGAGGCCGCGCGGCGCGTCATCGATGGCCTGGGCTGCACGCTGCAGCAGGTGTTCGGCATGGCCGAAGGCCTGGTGAACTACACCCGCCTCGACGATCCCGAGGAACTGGTGGTGGCCTGCCAGGGACGTCCGATCAGCCCTGACGACGAGGTCCGTGTGGTCGACGACCACGACCAGCCGGTTGCCGAGGGCGAGATCGGACATCTGTTGACCCGCGGCCCGTACACCATCCGTGGGTACCACAACGATGCCGCGGCCAACGCGCGCTCGTTCACCGACGACGGCTTCTACCGCACCGGCGACCGCGTGCAGCAGCTGCCCGGGGGATATCTGGTGGTGCAGGGGCGTGCCGGGGACCACATCAACCGTGCCGGCGAGAAGATCTCCGCCGAGGAGATCGAAGACCATCTGCTGGCCCATCCGGGTGTGTTCGATG
Organism: Stenotrophomonas sp. STEN009; assembly: GCF_056760395.1. Taxonomy (NCBI): domain Bacteria; kingdom Pseudomonadati; phylum Pseudomonadota; class Gammaproteobacteria; order Lysobacterales; family Lysobacteraceae; genus Stenotrophomonas; species Stenotrophomonas sp. STEN009. The sequence goes on from NZ_JBRRES010000002.1 coordinate 43,563, forward strand.
CGGCGGTGGTGTCCATTCCCGATGAGTACCTGGGCGAGCGCAGCTGTGCCTTCGTCATCCGCCAGGGCGAGCCGATCACGGCGCCGGCACTGAAGGCCTGGATGCGCAGGCGCGGGCTGGCGGCGTTCAAGGTGCCGGACCAGGTGGTGTTCGTGGACAGCTTCGATACAACAGCGGTCGGCAAGATCAGCCGCCGCGAACTGCGTGCGCAGCTGCGTGCGCGTCATCTGCAACAGACAGGAGGAACGCGCTGATGGCGCTGCCCCGCATTGCTTCATATTCCCTGCCGACCGCCAGCGAGTTACCACAGCCGCGCGGCCCCTGGCACCCGCAGCGCGAGCGGATCGCGTTGCTGGTGCACGACATGCAACGCTACTTCCTGGCAGCGTTCGACGCGGACAGCGAGCCGCTGCGCCCCGCCGTGGACAACGTCGCGCGCCTGCTGGCGCATTGCCGGGCGCAGGGAATTCCCGTGTTCTATACCGCCCAGCATGGCGATCAGGACCGGCGCGACCGCGGCCTGCAGGCCGACCTGTGGGGGCCCGGCATGCGCCGGAGTGACGAACATGAGCCGATCATCACCGCGCTGGCCCCGCAGCCGGGCGAGCACGTACTGGTCAAGCATCGCTACAGCGCGTTCCAGCGCAGCAACCTGGAGACGCTGATGCGCGCGCGCGGGCGCGACCAGTTGCTGGTGACCGGTGTGTATGCGCATATCGGCTGCACCGCGACCGTGGTCGAAGCCTTCCAGCGTGATATCGAGGCATTCATCGCCGCGGATGCGGTCGCCGACTTCTCGCGCGCCGATCATGAGCAGGCGCTGCACTGGATCGCACGGACCTGTGGCGTACCGATGACCACCGGCCAGCTGCTGGAGACACTGTGATGGATAGGACGGGCGATGTGCTTGACCTGGAAAGGATGCGCGCGGACGTGGCGCGCGTGCTCGAATGCGAGCCGGCCGACATCGGCGATGACGACAACCTGATCGATCTCGATCTGGATTCGATGCGCATGCTCGGCCTCGTTCTTGCGTGGAGCAACACTGGCCTTCCGCTGGAGTTCTCGCAGCTGGCCGAGCACACCACGCTGCGCCAGTGGTGGCAGGTGGTGCAACGGCTGCAGGCCGCACAAGGCGCATGAACGGTGCGGCGCCAGCCTCACCGGTGGCATTGACCGAGGCCCAGGCGGGGCTGTGGTATGCCCAGCGCCTGGCTCCCGACAACCCTGCATTCAACACGGCCCATGCCGTATGGATCGACGGCGCGCTGGACGTGGCGGCGTTCACGGCCGCCGCCAACCAGGCGGCGGCAGAGGCGCAGGCGCTCGCACTGCGCTTCACGGAAGGCAGCGATGGCCAGCCGCTGCAATGGCATGAGCCGGCGCATGTACCGCTGCTGGCAGTCCATGATCTTTCCAGCGCTGCCGATCCGGTGGCCGACGCCAACGCCGCGATGCGGGCCGACCGGCTGAGCCCGGTCGATCCCACCCGCGACCGGATCAGCCAGCAGGTGCTCTACGCACTGGGAGGCCAGCGCTGGGTCTGGTACCTGCGCGTTCACCATCTCGCCGCTGATGGCTATGGCATGGCACTGTTCAGCGATCGTGTCTGCGCGCTGTACGCCGGGCGCGGCGGCGATGCGCTGCCGCCCCTGGCCGGTGTACTGGCCGACGATGCGGCATACCGCATCGATCCGCGTCGCGAGATGGCCGGTGCCTGGTGGCGCGACCACCTGCGGGACGCGCCGGCCGCCGCTGGTCTGGCCGGCATCGCCGCCGCCAGCGATGACGCGCTGCGCTGGGTGCAGCCGCTGGATGCCGCCTTCCGTGAAGAGCTGCTGCAGGCATCGGTGCGCTGGCTGCAGCCGTGGCCGGATGTGCTGGCCGCACTTGCGGCCGAGTACCTGCGGCGGATGAGTGCGGCCGAGGAAATGGTGCTGGGGGTGCCCTACATGGGGCGCCTGGGAAACGCGTCGGCGCGCGTGCCCGCGATGGTGATGAACGTGCTGCCGCTGCGCGTGGCCGCTGCCGAGGGCAGTGTCGAAAGCTACACCCGTGGCATCGGCCGGCAGTTGAGCCAGAGCCGCAGGCATGGCCGGTATCGCGGCGAACAGCTGCGGCGCGATCTGGGCCTGGTCGGTGCGCAGCAGCGCCTGCATGGCCCGCTGGTGAACATACAGCCGTTCTACAGGCCGCTGGCGCTGCCCGGCGTGCAGGCCACGCTGCAGGTGCTGTGCACCGGGCCGGTGGAGGATCTGGTGCTGGGCTTCCGCGGTGATGGCCAGGCCCTGCTGGATCTGGAGATCGAGGCGAACCCCGCCCTGTACAGCGACGCCGACGTGCAGGCGCATGCGCAACGGCTGCTGCATTTCGTGTCGGCGGCGCTGGATGCCGACGACATTGCCAGCGTGCCACTGGCCACCGCGGCAGAGGTCACGCAGGTGGTTCACAGCTTCAACGCGACCACCCATCCATTGCCTGCAACCACACTGGTGGAACTGTTGCAGCAGGGCATGGATCGCGACCCTCAGGCAACGGCGCTGGTCTGCGGCGACGCCACGCTTGAGCATGCCGCGCTGGAGGCACGCAGCTTCGCACTGGCCGCACAGCTGCGCGCGCTGGGGGTGGGGCCGGGCAGTGTGGTGGCGGTCGCGCTGCCGCGTTCGATGGAGCTGGTCATCGCCCTGGTGGCCGTGCTGCGTGCCGGCGCCGCCTATCTTCCGCTGGATCCTGCACATCCCGACGAGCGCCTGGCGCGCATCCTGCGCTCGGCGCGTCCGGCCTGCGTGCTGGCCGACAGCACGATGGCGCACCGGGCCGCAGGCGTGCCGGTGCTGCCGCCCGATCAATGGATGGCACAGGGGTCTGCCGCGCCCTGGCCGGACCCGGCGCCGGATGATGCAGCCTATGTGATCTACACCTCCGGCTCGACCGGCGAACCCAAGGGCGTGGTCATCGAGCACCGCGCCATCGTCAACCGCCTGCTGTGGATGCGCGAGCACTACGGCTTCGGCGCAGACGACCGCGTGCTGCAGAAGACGCCCGCCACGTTCGACGTGTCGGTCTGGGAGTTCTTCCTGCCGCTGCTGTGCGGTGCAACGCTGGTTCTCGCGGGTCCGGATGCGCATCGTGATCCCACCGAGCTGGGCCGGCTGATCCGCGCGCAGGGCATCACCACCGCCCACTTCGTCCCGTCGATGCTGGACGCCTTCCTCGCGGCGCCCGCCTCGCAGGGCCTGCAGCTGCGTCGGGTGTTCACCAGCGGCGAAGCGCTCGATGCCTCGCTGCGCGACCGCTTCCATGCCCGCATCGACGCGCAGCTGCACAACCTGTATGGGCCTACCGAAGCCGCGGTGGACGTCAGTTACTGGCCGGCCCCGGCAGGCGATCGCTCACGGCCGGTGCCGATCGGCTTCCCGGTCTGGAACACCCGCCTGTATGTGCTTGACGCAGGCATGCGACCCTTGCCGGTGGGCGTGCCGGGCGAGCTCTACCTGGGCGGCGTGCAGCTGGCACGGGGCTACCTGGGCCGCGACGATCTCACCGCCGGACGTTTCCTGGCCGATCCCTTCGTGGCGGGCGAGCGCATCTACCGCACGGGGGACGTTGCACGTTGGCGCAGCGACGGAGCGGTCGAGTATCTGGGCCGCAGCGACCATCAGGTGAAGCTGCGCGGTCTACGCATCGAGCTGGGGGAGATCGAGGCGGCGCTGCGGGAACTGCCCGGCATGGAGCGCGTGGAAGTGCTGCTGCGCCACGACCTTCCCGGTGACCCACGGCTGGTCGCCTATGTGCCGGTGGCAATGGCCGACGCCGCTGCCCTGCGCGCGCACCTGGCGGCGCGCGTGCCGGACTACATGGTGCCGTCGGCGTTTGTCGGGGTCGATCACTGGCCGGTGACCACCAACGGAAAGCTGGATCGCAGCGCGCTTCCGAAACCGCCGGAGGTCGGGATGACCGGTGTCGCACCGCGCACGCCACTGGAACATGCGCTGGCCGCCTTGTTCGCACAGGCACTGGGCCGTGAGCAGGCCGTTGCGGTGGATGCGGACTTCTTCAGCCTGGGGGGCGACTCGCTTTCGGCCGTGCACCTGCTGCTGGCCATCGAACAGCGCTGGCGCTGCGAGCTGGGCCTCGGCGTTCTGTTCGCGGAGCCGACGGTGGCGGCGCTGGCCCGGCGTATCGCCGAACCCCCGATGCTGGCCGATCATGCCTTGGGCCCGGTCATCGCGTTGACCACGACCGATGGGACTGAACCCCCGCCGCTGTTCGTGCTGCACCCGGCAGGCGGCATCGCCTGGAACTACCGCGCGCTTGCGCGTGCGCTGCAACCGGCGCGGGCCGTGTACGGGCTGCAGTCGCCGGCACTGGACGCCGCGCAGCCGCTGCCGGCCAGCATCGAGGCGATGGCCAACGAGTACGTGCAGCGTGTAGTGACCTTGCAGCCGCGCGGGCCGGTGCACCTGCTCGGCTGGTCGGTGGGGGGGATCATCGCCCAGGCGATGGCCGTGCGCCTGCACGAGATCGGTCGCAAGGTCGGCGAGCTGGTCCTGCTCGACGCCTATCCCAGTGAGTGCTGGCGGGCCGAGCCGGAGCCGGATCCGATCGCCGCACTGCGGGCGTTGCTGGCCATCGCCGGCCACGATCCCGACGCTCACCCGGAGCTGGACAGCCGCGAGCGCATTCTGGCCTTCCTGCGTCGAGGTGGCAGTGCGCTGGGCGGCCTGCCCGACGTGGTGCTGGACGGCGTGGTGCGCGCGGTCACCGGAACCAACCGCCTGATCCGCGAGCACCACCACCGGCCATTCGACGGCACCCTGGTGCATGTGCGCGCAGGGCGGGACCACCAGGCACGACCACAGCTGCAGTCGGCGCTGTGGAAGGCGCACGCGCGCACGGTGCAGGCGCTGGAACTGCCGTTCCTGCATGCCGAACTGACCGGCCGTGATGCGGTGGCGCAACTCGCGCCATGGCTGTCGGCGCGACTGCGGCATTGGGATGAACAACAGGAGATCGCAACATGCAGTTGACCGGTTTTGAGGGTCGCGTGGCGCTGGTGACCGGCGCAGCCGGGGGGATCGGCACCGCGCTGGTGAAGCTGCTGGTCGCCGCCGGCTGCCAGGTGGTGGCCACCGACCGCGAGTCGCCCGCGATCGTGGGCGAGCGCGTCCATGCCTGTGCGCTGGATGTCAGCGACAGCGCAGCGGTCGATGCGCTCATCGACCAGGTAGAGGCGAAGATCGGACCGATCGCCCTGGCGGCCAGTGTGGCCGGCGTGCTGCAGGTCGGCGCGGTGACGGATACCTGTGATGCCGATTGGCGCCGTGTTTTCTCGGTCAACGCTGACGGTGTGTTCCATCTCGGCCGCGCACTGGCGCGGGTGATGTCACCGCGCAGACAGGGCGCCATCGTCACCGTCAGCTCGAACGCCGCAGGCGTGCCGCGTCACGGCATGGCGGCCTACGCTGCCTCGAAGGCGGCAGCGACCATGTTCACCCGTTGCCTGGGCCTGGAGCTGGCGCCACTGGGCATCCGCTGCAACATCGTCGCACCCGGTTCGACGCTGACGGCCATGCAGACCGGCATGTGGGAAGACGCGTACGGTGCCGAGCGGGTGATTGCCGGCAACCTCGACACCTACAAGGCGGGCATTCCCCTGCGCAAGCTGGCTACGCCGGAGGACGTTGCCCAGTCGGTGATGTTCCTGCTGTCCGAGCAGGCCGGGCATGTGGCGATGAGTGACCTGTACGTCGACGGCGGCGCCACGCTGCGCGGCTGACCCCCTGATGCAGGGCCGGGCCTCAACCGGGGTTGCGGGGCTTGCGCGCGCGCTTCGGTTTCGCCGCATCACCGCCGCTGGCCGCACCGTCCTGCAGCGCCTGCAACCACGACAGGGTATCGACGTAATCGATGAAGTGGCGCAGATAGCCGGGGCTGGCGGCCTGCATCGAATCGAGCATGCGCTGCACCAGCACCGCAGAGTTCAGCGGGCCGCCGTCGGCGGGGGCCTCGGTGCGCAGCGAACGGCGCACCTGCAGTTCACTGCGCAGCTCCGACCACTCGCGCTGCACCTGTTGCAGCATCGGCACCTGCGGGTAGTCCGCCAGTGAGCGCGACCCCGCATCGAGATCGCGCACCAGTGCACGCAGCCCCTCCAGCGCTGGCAGCTTATCTGCCATCCGGTGCCCTGGGCCTGGGAATCGGCGCGATCTCCACGCGGCGGTTGCGCGCGCGGCCATCTTCGCTGGCATTGGAGCTGACCGGCTGCTCGCTGCCGAAGGCGGCGGCGAACACCGCATCGGCCGGTACGCCATCGGCGATCAGGGTACGGGTCACCGTCAGCGAACGCTGCGCGGACAGTTCCCAGTTGTCGGCGAAACGACGGTTGCCTTCGCGCACCGGCGCATCATCGGTGAAGCCGCTGACCATCAGGATCTCTTCGCGGCTGCCCAGGTAGGCAGCCAGCGGTGCGGCCAGGCTGCGCAGCAGCTCCTGGCCCTCCGGCTGCAGCTGGTCTGAATTGAGGGCGAACAGCACACTGCCGCTGATGCCGATGCGGCCATCGACCAGCGTCACCCGGCCCGCCGCCAGCGGGCCGGCCAGTGCCTGCTCCAGCGTCTGCAGGCGCTTGGCTTCGGCCTGGCGCTGCCTGACTTCATCCTCCAGCCGCTGCGAGAGTTCCAGCTGGACCGCTACCACGCCGACCAGGATCAGCACGAACGCGCCGAGCAGCACCGACATCAGGTCGCCGAATGCCGCCCAGATCGGCGCGTGCGAACCGCCGTCGACCTCCAGCTCGTCGCTCATGCGGTGCCGGCCTTACCGCGGCGCGCGGCCAACTGTTGCAGCTCCTCCATCACCTGCTTCTGCGACAGCAGGCTCAGGTCGACCACCTCGCGCGCCTGCGCCACGTAATAGGCCAGCTGCTCGTCGCTGCGGGCCAGCGAGGCATCCAGCGCGCCACCGATCTGTTCCAGCCGGCCCGACAGCTCGGCCGATGCGGCGCCGAACTGGGCCACGGCGTCGCCGAAGGCGCCGGCAAGGTGGCCGACTTCAGTGGCGCTGCCATCGAGCAGTGCGGCGATGCCGTCGAGCTTGCCGGTTTCGGCCGCGATGTGGTCGGTGAAGCGGTTGCCGACGCGCTCCAGCAGTTCCGCCGAGCCGCCCACCAGTGCATCGACCGCGCTGCGTTGTTCATGCGAGGCATGGTTGATCGCATCCAGAAGGGTCTGCACCGTCGCCAGCAGGCGGCCGCGCTCCTCCAGCATCGCGTTGTCGCGCACCAGACTCTCGGAGAGCGTGCTGCGCAGCTCGTTGATGACGTCGGCAGCGGCCTTCGGTGCGGCGGCAGCCGTCTGCAGCAGGGTCGAGACTTCCGCGAGCGTTGCGCTGGCCTGGGCACGGCCGTTCTCGCCGATCTGCTGCGCGGTCTCCGCCAGCGTGTCGCAGATCTGCTGCTGCTGCGCAGCCAGGCGTTCTCCATTGGCGTGCAGGCGTTCGGCCAGATCGTTCGACAGGGTGTGCAGCGCGTCGCTCCAGCGTTGCAGGCGCTGCTCGTCACCGGCCTGCAGTTGTGCCTGCAGCGCGGCGTGGGCCTGTTGCAGATGGGTGCTGGCGGCCTCCCAGCGCGCCTGGCGCTGCTGCTCGTGGTCCTGCAGCAGCGACTGGCTGGCTGCATGACGTTCTTCAAGCGCGTGAAGCAGCGACTGGGCCCGTTCGTCCAGATGCTGACTGACCGCCTCCAGTGCCTGCCGCTGGCGCTCGACCAGCGTGGTGTTGAGCGCATGCTGCTGGTCGGCCGCAGTGCGCCACGCGTCGGTCTGGCGGTCGGCATCCGCCTGCAGCCGTTCGCCGATGCGTGCCACCACTGCTTCGCCGTGTGCACCCTGGGCATCGCTGAAGGCCTGCAGATGCTGGCGAAGGTCGGTCACCAGCGCCTGCTGTGCCTGGGCCTGTTCGGCCATCACCCGCGTCCAGCTGGCTTCAGTCGATACGCGGCTGCGCTCGAAGCCGTCCGCCAGCCCGGCCAGCTGCTGCTGCACCGCCTGTTCAACGCGCGCATGCAGGGCCTGGCCGTGGCTGGCCAGGCCAGCCAGCGTGGTTTCCGCCATCGGCTGCAGGGCACCGCCGATGGCCGCTGCGCTGGCTTCGGCGCCTTCGCGCAGCGATTGCTGGAGGGAGGCCGCCAGGCGCTCCTGCAGCGCCTGGCTCTGGCTGAGGAACTCGGCCTGGCCGGCCAGCAGCCGTTCGTTGGCCGCCAGGCTGTGCTGCTCGAAGGCACCGGTCATCGCCTGCAGGCGGTCGACCAGGGCCGGCAGCGCTGCGGACTGCGCCTGCAGCAGTCGCAGGGATTCGGCGCGTTGCCACGCCTGCGAATACGGGTGCAGCGGGCCGGAGATGGCACGGTCGAGCTGCTGCACGGCCTGCAGGCGATCCCGGCGCAACAGCGCCGAAAGCAGCCCCAGCATGGCCGAACTGGCGACACCGGCAATCGACGTACCGAAGGCGACGGCCAGGCCCTGTACCGGGGATGCCAGCGAGCCGCGGATGGCGGCCATGTCGGTGGCGCTCTGCAGGGCGAGGCCGGTGCCGCGCAGGGTGTCCATCATGCCCAGCAGGGTGCCGAGCATGCCCAGCAGCACCAGCAGGCCGACCAGGTACGGTGTCAGGACCGGGCCGGGCAGGGCGGTGCGCTCACCTTCCACGCGCAGGCGCACGGCATTGCGCAGGCTTGCCGGCACGCGCTCCAGCCAGGGTGCCAGGCGCTCCTCGGCGGCGGACAGATCGCCCAGGGCATCGCGCAGGCCCGCGCTGGCCTGGCGATAGCGGTACAGCTCCACACCACCGGCGATGTAGCAGGCGGCAATGACCGCCGCGACCGCTGCACCCAACTGGTGCACCGAAACGTAGCCGATGCCGATCCAGCACACGGCCAGCAGGCCGACAAGGAAGACAACGACAGGGAAAGCAGTTCTGGACATGGTGTTCCGGGTCAGTGGGAGCGCAGGGCTGCCAGCAGCCCCTCGATCGGGTGGAAGCGCAGCTGCAGCTCGGCAAGCAGCAGCGAGCGCATGTCATGGCGGAATGCGGTGCGCCAGCCAGGCTGGCCATGCACGCGGTCGAAGCGGGTGCCCAGCACTGCCGGGGCGATGGCCAGCAGGCTGTGCTCGCGCGGGCTGAGGGTCTGCTCCATCACGGCGTCGATCTCGGCCAGCCGCGCCAACTCGGGCGAGGCCCGCAGCAACTGGTCACGGAGGCGTCCGCGCAGGCGCCCGGTCGCGGTCTGGATGGCCTGCTGCAGTACCCGGTAGCGCTGCCGCAACGAGGCAAAGGTGGGTGTGGCGGCCGCCTCGGCCAGATCGAGCAGGCGCTCGGCTTCGGCATCGTCACGAATCGACGCCAGCAGGCTGGCATGGGCCTGCTCGCAGTCGGCCAGCAGGTCGTCCATTGCCTCGCCCGCGTCCGCCGCTGCAGGCACGCGTCCGCCCAGTGCCGTCGACAGCGCGACAGCACGGCTCCAGTCCACCCACTGACCGAGGCGATCGGTCAGGACGGGACTGGTGGCCGGCATCGCGCCGTCGCTGAGACGGGCGAGCAGGCGAAGGAAATGCGGTCCACCCAGGACCGTCTGCGCTGCGTTCGCCATCAAGGGGTGAGGGGCCAAAAACCGTTGATTTTACAGCCAGATGAGCCTGGCTGGATGAAGGGCGGGACGGGTGGGCGGGCCCGCAGGCGCCACAAGGCTTAGAATGACCGGCTGCACTCACCACGTTCGACCTCTGGAGCACCCATGACTGTTGCGCAGTTCTACCCGATCGGCACCCCCGGACAGCCCTGGGGCGATCCGGAACGCGCGCAGTGGCGGGCCCGCCAGCAACGCCAGCGCAGCTACCATGACGATGTGGTGGCGGCGCTGGAACGCCTGGACGAGCGTTTCGACGTGATCCAGTACGGGCAGCTCGATTACGCGCCGGACCACTATCCCCTGTTCGCCGTGGTCAACCACGACTGGAACCCGGCACTGCCGACGGCGCTGGTTACCGGCGGCGTGCATGGTTATGAGACCAGCGGCGTACACGGTGCCCTGCAGTTCCTGGAGCAGCAGGCCGAGCGCTACCTGGGGCGTCTGAACCTGATCGTGGCCCCCTGCGTGAGTCCGTGGGGCTATGAGCGCATCCAGCGCTGGAACCCCGCTGCCCTGGACCCGAACCGCAGCTTCCGCGACGGCGGCCTGATCGAGGAAGCCGCCTCGCTGATGCGCTGGGTGGCCGGGCGCAAGGCCGACATCCGGGTGCACCTGGACCTGCACGAAACCACCGACAGCGACCTGCACGAGTTCGACCCGGCCCGTTGCGCCCGTGATGGCAAGCCCTTCGAGCGGGACACCATTCCCGATGGCTTCTACGTGATCGGCAACAGCGAAGACCCGCAACCGGCATTCCAGCAGGCGCTGATCGCCGCCGTGGCGCCGATCACCCATATCGCCCCGGCCGATGCCGAAGGCAACCTGGTCGGCCTGCCGTTGCAGTCACCGGGCGTGGTATGGGGTGAATCGCGCTCGATCGGGGCCTGCGCCGGATTCACCGATGCGCGTTTTGCCACCACCACGGAGGTCTACCCGGACAGTCCGCGTACCCACCCGCAGGAGTGCAACGACGCGCAGGTCGCGGCGGTCTGTGCGGGCCTGGATTTCGCCCTGGCGCACTGATCCCGACCGGGAATGCGACCGATCAGGATGACGCTGCTACGCGGCCATTACTCGGCGAAACTGGCGGTGTCCTTGCCTTGCCGCTTGGCGTGGTAGAGGGCTCGGTCGGCCAGTGCCAGCCAGTCCTCGACACTGCCGTGTCGCGGGCTCGCAGCGACTCCCATGCTGACACTGAAATCGCTCGCCGGTCCTGTCCGGCGTGCGTTCTCGTGCAGGCGTTGCCGGATGCGTGCCGCCATCTGCATGGCGTCTGACGTGGCGCAGTCGCGCAGCAGCACGACGAACTCATCCCCCCCGAGCCGTGCAGCTGTATCGGCCGGGCTGGCGAATTCGCGCAGTGTCGTGGCGATATGCCGCAGGACCTGATCGCCGGCGCGATGCCCCTGCGAGTCGTTGATGCGCTTGAAGTCATCCACATCCAGCATCAACAGGCACGCCATGCCACCGTGGCGCTGGGATTTGTCCAGCGCCTGCTGGGCACGGTGGATCAGGAAGCCCCGGTTGGCCAGCTCCACCAGCGGATCCATCCGGCTCAGCCGCCGCAGCTGCCGGTTCTGTGATTTGACCCGGCGCGCGAGTTGCCAGCTCAGGATGCTGAGGCCGATGCCGTACACGAACAGGAACGGCATGCTCAGCATGATGCTGCGTTGCGAGGTGGTCGGCTGGTAGGGGAAGCCCAGCGCGAACCAGACGAGTCCAAAACCCAGCACCAGCGCCAGCGTCGCCCGCAGCGCCAGCCGCACTCCCCCTGCTGCGATCTTGTCGGCCACCAGCAGGGCGGTGAACAGTGCGCTGGGCACGATGCTGAGGGCGATGAACGCGATCCACGCGCCGCCAAGGAAGGAATCGAACACCATGCAGCGGAACTGGGTGGCGGCCGGCTCGGGGGAACGCCGGGTGAGGACCAGAGCGATCGTCGGCCATGCCAGCGCGTTGAGCAGCAGCAGCGTCCATGGCCACACACCATCCTGGCGTTCGAGCAGGATGGAGGCCAGGGGGAGGGCCGCCAGGCTGCTGCCGACGAACCGCATCCAACCGATGCGCCGCGCCGCGCCGATACCCTCGACGGCCACCTCGGTCGAATCAGTGAAGTAGGGCATTGCCGATCCCCCCAAGATCGCACGACCAACGGCGCTCCACGGTGGAGCGCGCTCCAGCAGTCTGGCATTGCGACGTCAACGGCCCGTGCATGCTGCGGTCGCCGACGTCAGCGCCGGATGGCAACACGGGGCCGCGGGCGCCGGGCGCCGGTTTGCTTCGGTCCGGAATCATCGAGGGCAGCGCGGCAGGCGTCTAAACCTTCTGCACCCCTGCCGCATCCAAGGCAGGCGGCAATCTGCCGTTGCCCTCCACTGGAAGCCATCAATGCGCCAGTCCATACGTTCGTGGTACGTCGCCCTGGTTGCGGGGCTGCTTGTTCTTCCGCAGTCCCGCGCCGCGGCCGGGACGATCACCCTTCCTTTCGAGCAGGACAAGGATCACCGGATCTATGTGGAAGGGCGGATCAACCAGTCAGGACCGCTGCGCTTTCTTGTCGACACCGGCGCTGACGGACTGGCAGTCACGGTTGCCACCCGCAAGGCGGCGTCGATGCAGGTCGATGACCGCTCCGAGAACACCGGCTCCGACGGCGTGAGTTTCGTGGACTACAGTACCCACAACACGGTCGTCGTGGGAGACATGCGCCGGACGATGGGGGCGGCCGTGATCGACTACGGCAAGCGTCCGTTCGACGCCGTGCTTGGCTGGACATTCTTCGCGGGGCGCATCATCGAGATCGACTACGACCGCAAGCTGCTGCACGTGCACGACCGGTTGCCGGATCTGCACGGATACACCCGCGCGAACGTCCGCTGGATCGACAATACGCCCGCCATCGAAGTGCTTCTGCGTGAGGGTGGCTCGACACTTGCGGCCTGGCTGTTCGTGGACACCGGCAGCAACGGCGCCATCGATCTGGGTCATGCGTACAGCTCGCGCCACCGACTGCAGGAGGTGTTCACCCGCACCATCGGTACCTCACAGTTCAGCGGCTCGGCGGGCAGGAAGATCCGGGCCGTCGATGCACGGATCGCATCGGCCGATGTGGGCGGGCTGCGACTGGAACAGCCCAAGGTGTCGTTCACCATCGATGAGGATGGATCCAATGCCGACGGCACGCTGGGCAGTGAAGCACTGCGCAACTTCAACATCCTGCTGGATACCGGAACCGGGCAGCTCCATCTGCGGCCAAACGGTAACGCGCGCGCGCTGCCGAACTAGCCCTTCAGCGCCCACCGCTGGACGCAGCAGCGGCAGGCAGCGCAGGAAGGGCTGACCCATCGCGCGTCTGCGCCCGATGGGTCAGCCAGGGCTGCGTTCACCGACGCAGCGCGTCGACGATCACGCCGGTGGCGATTTCAACAAGCAGATACTCGGTGTCGCTCTGGCGGACCCAGCGCTGGCCGCGGCCGGGATCACGCAGCCTGTAGCGTGCGTAGTCATCCACCCAGTAGCGACGATCCACTTCCGCCCACGGCAGATGATCGCCGCGCCGCCATGCCTTCTTCTGCCATCCTGGCGGCGGTGCGTCGCGATTGTGCGGCCCGCCTGCGTGCGATGGGGGACCGTTTCCGCGGGCGTGGTGCGGCGGATCCGCCCAGGCCGGTGCGACGGCGAGCAGTGCCACCATCAGAGCAGGTACGACGTGTCGGGTCCTCATGGCATCCTCCTGTCAGTGGCCGGTCCTGCCGGCCTGGTGAGGTGGACCATAGGCCAACGCCCGTGAACGGAATCATGCTGTCTGTTTCCCTGCCGAGGGGGCGGCGCCTGTTGGCGGCAGTGTCGAATCGAGGATGTCCAGCAGGGCACGCAGACGGTCCATGTGGCGCAGATCCTGGTGATAGCCCACCCAGATGCCCCGCGAAGGGGGCGTCCCGTGTGAGTCGATGCGCTGCAGTCCGGCTATCGCGTCACCCAACGCACGGGGCAGCACGGCGATACCGGTACCGTGCAGGCACATCTGCGCCTGGACACTGCGACTGGTACTGGTGAATGCGCGCGGCGAACGCGGAAACCGCTGCAGCAACCATTCCACGTCGGGGAAGTGCGACTGCGCGGTGTTCATCAGGATGAGTCCGACCGAATCGGGGTCGTCCTGCAGCCGAGCGATGGTCGAGACCGAACCATACAGGCCGTAGGGCAGGGTCATCACGAGGCGCTGGACGATGTCCGGCTCACTGAACGGCACGATGCGGAACGCGACGTCGGCATCGCGGCGCGACAGGTCAAGCAGTCGATAGCTGGCGATCAGTTCCGGAACCACCGCCGGATGCCGGCGTACCAGTTCGGCGAGCACGGGCGTCAGCACGTGGCAGGCAAACCAGTCCGCGCTCGAAATGCGCAGAATGCCTTCCAGCCGGCCCGGGCTGCCTTCCAGGCGGCGCTCCATGGCCAGGGCGGAGTTCTCCATGGCTTCGGCCAGGGCCAGCACCGCATCACCGGCATCGGTCGTGACCAGCCCGTCCCGCGTCCGCCGCAGCAGGGGCTGCCGGGCGTGCTGTTCAAGGGCCTTCAACCGGCGGCCTACCGTGGGATGGCTGACACCAAGGCGCCGCGCCGCCTCACCCAGTGATCCGCCCCGCACGATCGCCAGGAAGACACGGACATCACCCCATTCCATGATCGTGCTCGTTCAAAAATGTACGACGAATGTGCATCAGTGTCAGTCCACATACAAGTTTGAAAGGTCCAGCATGGGCCCCGGTCGCACTGACCGCCTCCCCCTGGAACTGGATCCGCTTGATATGAACACGCTGAAAGACAAGGTCGCGCTGGTCACCGGCGCTTCGAAGGGCATTGGCGCTGCGGTTGCCCGCCGCCTGGCGGCCGACGGCGCCAGCGTCGTCGTCAACTACGCCTCGAGCCGGGAGGGCGCCGAACAGGTCGTTGCCGATATCGAAGCCGCCGGTGGTCGGGCGTTGGCGGTGCGCGCCGACGTGCGTGACGCGCGCGAGGTCGATGCAATGGTGGCCACGGCCCTGGATGCGTTCGGCAGGCTGGATGTAGTGGTGAACAACTCGGGCGTGTACCGGTTCGCGAAGATCGAGGACACCACCGAGGCGCTCTATCGCCACCAGTTCGACATCAATGTGCTGGGCCCGCTGCTGGTCACTGCCGCCACCGTTCCCCATCTGCGGCCCGGCGCAAGCATCATCAACATCAGTTCATTCGTGACCCGCATCCTGCCGGTGGACAGCGCCATCTACACCGGTTCGAAGGGCGCGATGGACGCCATCACCGGCGTGTTGTCCAGGGAGCTGGGTCCGCGCGGTATCCGTGTCAATGCGGTCAATCCCGGCCTGATCGAGACCGAGGGCACACATGCTGCGGGTGTCGTCGATTCCGGGTTCCAGGCCTGGAATCTGGCGCAGACACCACTGGGCCGGACAGGCCAGGTACTGGACGTGGCGCCGATCGTTGCGTTTCTCGCCTCCGATGATGCGCGATGGATGAGCGGCGACACCCTGCTTGCCTCAGGCGGCATGCGCTGAGTGGGGGACGACATGAATCTACCGGCTGACGCTGCGGGCCCCGTGTCGCCCGATCCGCGCCGTTGGATGGCATTGGCTGTACTGCTGACAGGCACGCTGCTGCCGCCGCTCGACTTCTTCATCGTCAATGTCGCGTTGCCGGCCATCCGTGTCGATCTGCACGCGCCCCCGGATGTCTCGCAGCTGGTCATCTCGGTCTACGCCACGGCCTACGCGGTGACCCTGATCCTGGGAGGCCGGCTGGGCGACATCTACGGCAGGAAACGGGTGTTCATCGCAGGCATGCTGGGGTTTGGCCTGGCATCGGCGCTGTGCGGCCTGGCGCCTGCGGCTGAAGTGCTGGTGGCCGGACGGCTGCTGCAGGGGATGTCGGCCGCGCTGATGGCCCCGCAGTCATTGGCATCGATCCATGCCCTGTTCCCGCACAGCGAGAAGCGCCGTGCGCTTGGCCTGTATGGCGCCACCTTCGGCCTCGCATCGGTGGGCGGGCAGCTGCTGGGAGGGGTGCTTGTGACAGCCGATCTGTGGGGGACAGGGTGGAGGAGCGTGTTCCTCATCAATCTTCCCATCGTCGCAGCCGCGGTGCCGGCTGCATTCGTGCTGCTGCGTGAGTCGCACGCCCGCCAGGGAGCACGGCTGGACGCTGTCGGAGCGGTGGCGCTGGCGGCGTCGTTGCTGGCGCTGGTGGTACCGATCATCGAGGGCCGCCAGCGCCAGTGGCCGTGGTGGTGCGTAGGACTGCTGCTGGCAAGCGGCCCCCTGCTGCTGTTGTTCTGGAAGCATGAGCAGCGCTGCGTGCGGCGTGGGCAGATGCCGCTGGTATTGCCATCGCTGCTGCAGATACGCGGGTTGAGGCGCAGTCTGTCAGCGACATTCTTCTTCTACGCGCTGGCTGCGTTCTTTCTCGTCTTCGCGGTGTATCAGCAGTCCGCGCTGGGGCGCAGCAGCGCGTCGGCGGGGTTGGCGATCCTGCCGTTGGGGCTGGGTTTCCTTCTCGGGCCGCTGTGTGGTTCGGCGTTCCGGCGGCTGGCTGCACAGGGTGCATCGCACGGGATGGTGATGGAGGTTGCGGGCCTGCTGGCGGTCGCAACGCTCGCGCTGCTGGACATGCCGTCGTGGCTGCCGCTTCCGCTGTTTCTGATCGGCGCAGGACAGGGCATTGCGCTTCCGGCGCTGGTGAAGCAGAGCGTGGACCATGTGGATGCCCGCCACGCAGGGCTGGCCGCAGGCATCGTGAGTGCGACACTGCAGATCAGTGCGGCGCTGTCGGTGGCATTGGTGGGCGGTGTGTTCTTCGCCGTCGCGCCTGACACGGCAACGCCCGCGGAGGTGCGCACCGCGTTCGTGGTGGCCTCGCTGGTGATCGCGGCATCCTTGGCGATTGCCGCCGGATTCGCTTGGCGACGTGGTTGAGACGGGGTCTTCACGCGACGTCCACGTCTTCCACCTGCAGCTGAAAGCCAATCGGAGAGTGTGCCGAAACGCCGCTATATTCCAGACACCCCAGACGAAGGAGGGAGTGGAATGATTCTTACCAAGCAGCACCTGATGATGGCACGTACGCTCGGTGTGGCGATTGTCGCCACCGTAGGCCTTGGGGCCTGCGCCACCTACAAGGACGATTTCGCAACGATCAACTCGCGGCTCGACCAGCTTGATGTGAAGGTGCAGGGTGCGGCGCAGAGCGCCGAGTCGGCCAATCAGTCGGCGCAGCAGGCCAACCAGCGTCTGGATCAGATCGAAGGCCGCGTCCAGCAGCTTGAACGGGCACCTCGCCGCACTCCGCGCGGCTGACCGCCTGTAGCCTGCACATCCGAGTCAGGGGCCCAGTGGCCGCAGCGGCCACTGGTGTCCTCCCGTCACACAGCTTTCGAGGAATGCTCCCATCCATACCCACTCATCCCTTGCGCGCCATGCCCATCGCGCTGCTCTGGCAGTGGCGTTGGCGTTCCTGGTGGTCGGTGTCGTCAATGCGGAAGATGCCGTCGCGCCGCCGTCGGCCGCCGTTGATGAACTGCCACCCGGCCAGGATGTCTCCGAAACCGTGATCGAACTGGCGGGCTGGGTCGTGGCTTCCAAGGACAGCCAAGGCTATCCGTTCGCGGTCATGGACAAGGCTGCCGCGCAGATCCTGGTGTTCGGTGGCGACGGCCGGCTGCGCGGCGCGGCCCCTGCATTGTTCGGTTCAGCGACCGGCGACCACACCGCGCCCGGCGTTGCGGGTCTCGCCCTGCGTGCCATTCCGGGACGGGACCGCACCACGCCTGCAGGTCGCTTCGTGGGCGGCTACGGCCCTTCGATCGATGCAGGGCGGGTGCTGTGGGTGGACTACGAGTCCGCAGTCTCCATCCATCCGACTGCGACCGGCGTTCCAGCAGAGAGGCGTGTCGAGCGCCTGGCATCGCCGTCGCCGGACGACAACCGCGTCACCCACGGCTGCATCAACGTCTCGCCGGAGTTCTACGAACGCATCATCCGTTCCACCTTCGAGCGGGGCGGGGTGTTCTACATCCTGCCGGACGTGGACCCGATCGAGCAGACCTTCCCCGAGTTCGCACAGAGCCGCGCGGCTGCGCAGCACAACGGCGGCAAGCGCGCGCGATCTGCCCGCAGGTAGACGCTCCACCGCCGGCCCGGTGGGCGGCGCGGTCAGCCTGGCACGCATCCATCCGGACACTGGCCGCGGCTCTTCCTGTTGCCCGGCAGCGTGCACCCGCTGCCGGAAATCGTTCATGATGGGCCCAGTCACACTCCCGTGGCAGCGCAGGCCGCATGCTGTGATGCGCCGACATCACGCGGCAACAGGCAGGACGGTGGAGCAAAAAGGTGGACCAGCCATGAGCCAACTCACCGACGGTTTCGGACGCAGCTTTCCGTACCTGCGCCTGTCGTTGACCGAAGCCTGCAACTTCCGTTGTGGCTATTGCCTGCCGGAGGGGTACCAGGCCGATGGCCGCCCGCGCTTCCTGCAGGTCGAGGAGATCAGCCGCCTGGTCCGCGCCTTCGCGGCGCTGGGCATGAGCAAGATCCGGCTGACCGGTGGCGAGCCCAGCCTGCGCAAGGATCTTGATGACATCATCGCGGCCGTGGCGGCGGTGCCGGGTATCGGCAAAGTGGCCATCACCACCAACGGCACGCAGTTGCCGCGTCGCCTGCCGGGTTGGCACCGCGCCGGCCTGACGGCGCTGAACGTCAGCATGGACAGTCTGCGGCGCGAACGTTTTGCCGCGATCACCGGGCATGACCGCCTGCCGGAGATCGAGCAGGGCCTGGCCCTGGCGCAGGCGCTGGGGCTGCCGTCGATCAAGCTCAACGCGGTGCTGCTGCGCGGCCTCAACGACGATGAGCTGCCGCAGTGGATGGCGTACCTGCGCGACCGTCCCTTCAGCGTGCGCTTCATCGAACTGATGCGCACCGGCGACAACGAAGCCTATTTCCAGCAGCATCACCTGCGTGCCGACGGGGTGATCGATCAGTTGCTGGCAGCCGGCTGGCGCGAGCGTGCACGGGCGGCCGATGCCGGCCCGGCGCGCGAGTTCGGCCATCCGGACCATCGTGGCAGCATCGGCATCATCGCGCCGTACTCGCGCGATTTCTGCAAGGGCTGCAACCGCTTGCGGGTAACAGCCAGGGGAGACCTGCGGCTGTGCCTGTTCGGCGACTTCGGCGTGCCGCTGCGCGCGCTGCTGCAGCACGATGACGACCATGACGCGCTGCTGGCGCGCATCACCACCCAGCTTGGCCTGAAAGCGGCCGGGCATGGCCTGCACCAGGGCCGGACCGGGCTGACCCCGCACCTGGCTTCCATCGGAGGATGAGCAGCACGATGAGTGGGGAACTGAACGCGGCATTCCATATGGCCGATGTCCGCAACAAGCGCATCAGTCGCCGGCGGGCGGTGGCGGTGGGCGAGCTGCATGCCGGTCCGCTGGCGTACCCGTTGATCGTCGAGCGTCGCCTGCCGAAGGGCGATGCGCTGGTCATGGCCGAGATCGCCGGCCTGCAGGGGGCGAAGATGGCGTCGATGCTGATGCCACTGTGCCATCCGCTGCCGCTGGAGCTGGTGCAGGTGTTCTGCGCGCCGGTGCCGGAACGGCACGCCATCCGGGTCTGGTGCGAGTGTGCCAGCGAGGCGCGTACCGGTGTGGAAATGGAAGCGCTGGCCGGCGTCAACGCGGCGCTGCTGACCCTGTACGACCTGAGCAAGCCGGTGGAACCGGCGCTGCGCATCGAAGGTATCCGCCTGCTGTTCAAGGAGGGCGGCAAGCGCGGCCTGTGGCTGCATCCTGATGGCATGGATGATGCCGAGCGCGCGCGCTTCAGACCGCGTGCGCCGAAGGGCCTGCAAGGTGCGGCCTGCGCGGTGATCACGCTGAGCGACCGTGCCAGCGCAGGCACTTATGAGGATGTTTCTGGCCCGACCCTGGTGGCCGGCCTGAACAAGCTGGGCGGCGAGGTGGTGGCTGCCGACGTGCTGCCCGATGGCATCGAGCCGTTGGCGGATCGCCTGCAGGCATTGGCCGCCGACGGCGTGCGCCTGTGCCTGTGCACCGGCGGTACCGGCCTGGGCCCGCGCGACCTCACCCCGGAGGCGCTGCGTTCGTTGAACGCGCGGCCGGTGCATGGCCTGGCGCAGATGGTCCGGGCGCTGAGCGCGCAGCACACGCCGATGGCCTGGCTGAGCCGCGCCGAGGTGGTGCAACTGGGCAGCATGCTGGTGTTCGCGCTGCCCGGCAGCCCGAAGGCGGCAGCGCAGTGCCTGGACATCCTGGCGCCGGTGCTGGGCCACGCCCTGGTGATGGTCGAGGGTGGTGACCACGCGTGATTCTCTACAGTGAAGCACTGCAGCACCTGCTGGGGGCGGCCACGCCGCTTCCCGCCGAGCGTCTGCCCCTGCAGGAGGCCGCAGGCCGCACCCTGGCCAGTGACATCCACAGCGCGCAGGCATTGCCGCCGTTCGACAATTCGGCGATGGACGGTTTTGCGCTGCGCGCCAACGGGGCGGCGTTGGAGTCCGGTACCGAATTCACGGTGCAGGGCTGGCAGGCGGCGGGTGATGGCGATGCCGAAGGCGGCGAGGGCGCCTGGGAGATCATGACCGGCGCGCGCATGCCGGGTGGCCTGGACACGGTGGTACCGATCGAGAACGTGCAGATCCTCGCCAGCGAAGCGGGCCGTCCGACCCGGATCGCGCTGAAGAGCGTGGTCAGGCCGGGCCAGAACGTACGTCTGCGGGGCGAGGACGTAGCCGAAGGCGAGTGCGTGCTGCGGGCCGGACAGAGGGTGGATATCAACGCACGGACCCTGCTGCACGCCCTTGGCGTTGGCGAGGTGGCGGTGATGTCGCGACCGGCGGTGGCGGTGATTGCCACCGGCAAGGAGCTGGTAAGCGAGGCGGCGCAGGCGCTGGCGTCCGGGCAGATCCGTGACAGCAACCGCCCCTACCTGGTCGGGCGGCTGCACGCGGCCGGAGCTGAGGTGGTGTGGCAGGGCACCGTCGGTGATGATGTGGCCGCGTTCGATGCAGCGCTGGACCAGGCACTGGCGGCCGGTGCGCGGGTAATGATCAGTACCGGTGCGGTCTCTGCGGGCCGTTACGACTTCGTGCCCGACGCACTGCGCGCGCGCGGGGCGCGCATCGTGTTCCACAAAGTGGCGATCCGTCCGGGCAAGCCGTTGCTGTTTGCGGTACTGCCCGACGGTGCGCTGTATTTCGGCCTGCCGGGCAACCCGGTGTCGGCGGCAGTGGGGCAGCGGTTCTTTGTCGAGCCTGTACTGCGCCGGCTGCTGGGGTTGGCGCAGGAACCGGTGCTGCGGCTTCCCCTGCAGGCGATGGTGCGCAAGCCGCCCGGCCTGCGCGTCCACGCCCGTGCGCGGGTGGAGCTGGACGAGCAGGGCCAGCTGAGTGCGCGGGTGCTGTCCGGACAGGAATCGTTCCGTCTGATGTCCATGGTGCAGGCCAACGCCTGGGTGGTGCTGGAGGACGAGGGCGATCTGGTTCCGGCCGGCAGCGCGGTGCGCGTACAGGGCTGGGGCCACGCCGACCCGGTGCAGCTGACGGGCAGGGAGTGGGAATGAAACAGGTGACGTTGCAGTTGTTCGGTGCGTTCTCCGATCTGGATGACCGTCGGGAGATCACGCTGGAGGTGCCGGGTGCGACCGTGGCCGACCTGCGCCAGGCGCTGCGCGAGCTGCTGCCGGTGCGTTGGCCCGGTTTCCGTGCCGGCCTGCTGGACTATTCGGCCTTCGCCGACCAGCAGCGCGTGCTGCGCGATCACGATGTGCTGCCGGAGGATGGCCGCGTGGCCATCCTGCCGCCGGTGAGCGGGGGCTGAGCGATGGACGCGAAGCCGATTGCGAAGGTGGTGGACCGGGCGCACGGGGCGATCGACCCGGCAGAAGGGATCGCCGCGGTGTCCGACCCGGGTTTCGGCGGTATCGACGTGTTCATCGGCAAGGTACGTGACGTGAACGTCGGTCGGGTGGTCACGGGCATCACCTACGATCTGTTCGAGCCGCTGGTGCTGAACGAAATCCAGCGCCTGGCGGCCGAGGTGGAGGCGGCGTTCGGGCCGCGCCTGAAGCTGTATGTGGCGCATGCCAGGGGGCGGCTGGGCATCGGCGATGTGGCTGTGGTGGTGGCCGCCGGCAGCCCGCACCGGGACGAAGCATTCCGCGCGTGCCGGCAGCTGATCGAGGCAGTGAAGCACCAGTGCCCGATCTGGAAGCAGGAACACTATGAGGATGGCGACAGCGCCTGGAGCGAGGGCTGCAGCCTGTGCCATGCGGACAGCACGCCCGCACATGGCCATGACCACGAGCACGGCCATTGACGGCATCGTGCTGGCTGGAGGCCTGTCCAGCCGCATGGGCCGCGACAAGGCGCTGCTGCCCTGGCGCGGGCGCACCATGCTTGAGCACATGCGTGACGTGTTGATCGAGGCCGGTGCGCAGCGGGTGTGGGTGAGCGGTGACTATCCGGCCTTCGATGGCATTCCCGACCAGGTCGCGCGCTGCGGCCCGCTGGGCGGGATTTACAGCGTGTCTCTGGCCATGCCCGATACCGTTGCGTGGGTGGTGCCGGTGGACATGCCCAGGTTGACCGTCGCCCTGCTGCATCGGCTGCACGGGGTGCCTTCCGCCTGCAGCGTGTTCTCCGGCGAGCCATTGCCGATGTGTCTGCAGATCGATGATCATTGCCGGCGGGCCCTGCGGACCTTGATCGAAGATCCACAGGCGCGGCGTTCGCTGCGTGCCCTGCAGGAGCGGCTGGCGGCGACGGCGTTGCCGCTGCCTGAGAATGAGCGTGCCTTGCTGTTCAACTGCAATACCGGGGCCGACTGGGAGTCCATCGCAACATGAAAGTCCAGCTGCAGCGGCAATCCATGCGCCTGCGTGTCGATGAAGAGGAACTGGCAGCACTGCTGGCCGGTGACTCGCTGGAGAACCTGACCCGGTTTGGTGGCACGGGCGGGTGGGGAACCGCGTTGTCGCTGCATGGGGGCGACCAGGCGGTGCTGCTGGACGGTGGCACGGTCTGCCGGCTGGTGCTGCCGCGCGATGCAGTGCATGGGCTGGCAGCACGACTGCCGTCGCGTGAGGGTCTGGAATTTTCCATCGCGCTGGATGATGACAGTTCGTTGCAGCTTCAGTTCGACGTGGATGTGCGCGACAGCATGCGCCAGCGCGGCCATCAGCGGCGGGGGCAGCGTCCGCCGCCGTGAGACCGGCCGTGGCACGCCTGCCGTATGATGAAGGCCTTCATCCAGGCATTTCGTGATGTTCTCCACTCCGTACCCCCAGGTTCGCCAGGGCGCGGCGACGCCGAACCCCGCCGCTGCCGATGACGGCGACGCGCTGCACTTCTGCAGTACCTGTGCATTCTCCGATGCCTGCATGTCGCAGGGGTATGACAAGGCCGCGCTGGGCGAACTGCATGTGCTGGTCGACCATGTCGGCCCGTTCCACGCGGGCGACTACATCTTCCGCGCCGGCGAGCCGTTCGATTCGATCGCGGCGGTGCGTGCCGGCATGGTCAAGACGTTTGTCGATGACAGCCAGGGCAACGAGCAGGTGCTCGGTTTCAGTCTGCCCGGTGAGGTGATCGGCCTGAACGCGATCCACGAGGCACGCTTTCCCTGCAATGCCGTGGCGCTGGATACCGTGTACCTGTGCCGGATCTCATTCCCCAGGCTGAGCCTGCTGGCCACCCGCATGCCGGGCCTGCAGGCGCGGCTGTTCAGCCTGCTCAGTGCGGAGATCGGCAAGGTTGCCCTGCTGGCGGCCAACCATCGCACCGAAGAGCGGATGGCCGCGTTCCTGCTGGACATGTCCGAGCGCTACGCACGCCGCGGGTTCTCCGCCACCCGGTTCAACCTGACGATGGCACGCACCGAGATCGCCAATTACCTGCGGATGGCACCGGAAACCGCCAGCCGCGTGCTGCGCCGGCTGAGCGATGATGGGATCATCGCGGTCAGGCAGCGGGAAATCCTGTTGTTGCAGCCCGAGCGCCTGGCATTGCTGGCATCGGCCGATGAATCCGATCCGAACTGAATCTGGCCGGGAGCCGAAGATGATGCGAGCGGGACTGATGTTGCTGGGGATGCTGGCGTCGCTGCCGGCGTACGCAGCCGGGCTGACGGTATCGGCGGCGTCGAGCCTGACCGAGAGCTTCCGTGAACTCGGTGCCGCCTATGAGAAGGCCCATCCCGGCGCCCGGGTCGATTTCAACTTCGCCGCCTCCGGCGTGCTGCTGCAGCAGATCAGCCGGGGCGCACCGGTCGATGTGTTTGCTTCGGCCGACGAAGTCACCATGGATCAGGCACAGCAGCAGGGCCTGCTGGCTGCCGGTACCCGCGAGGTGTTCGCGGTGAACGCGCTGTGGGTGGTGGTGCCGCCGCAGACCAGGGGCGGGCCACGTAGCCTGAAGGATCTCGCGGGTGCCGACGTGCGGCGCCTCGCGCTGGGCAACCCGGACAGCGTGCCGGTCGGCCGCTATGCCAAGGGTGCGCTGCAAGCGGCGGGCCTGTGGCCGTCGGTACAGAGCAGGATCGTCACCACGCAGAACGTGCGCCAGTCGTTGGATTACGTGGCGCGGGGCGAAGTGGACGCCGGTTTCGTCTACGCCACCGACGCACAGGCCATGGCCGGCCGCGTGCGTCGTGCCTTCGCAGTGCCGGTGTCCGGACGCATCGCCTATCCGCTGGCGGTGACCCGGGCCAGCACGCAGCCAGCCGAAGCCAGGCGCTTCGCCACCTTCGTGCGGTCGGCACAAGGTCAGGCGATCCTGGCCAGGCATGGGTTCGGCAAGCCCTGACGGATGGACCTGGACTGGAGCGCGCTGGGGTTGTCGCTGAAGGTCGCCGGCTGGGCCACGGCGATCAATCTGGTGCTGGGCGTTGGATTGGGGGCGTTGCTGGCGCGTCGGCGCTTCCCCGGCCGCGAACTGCTGGATTCGCTGCTGACCCTGCCGATGGTGCTGCCGCCGACGGTGCTCGGTTATTACCTGCTGGTGCTGATAGGGCGCAACGGCCCCATCGGCGCGTGGTTGCAGTCGTGGTTCGGCATCAACCTGATCTTTACCTGGCAGGCGGCGGTGGTCGCCGCGGCAGTGGCTTCGCTGCCGCTGGTGTTCAAGCCGGCACGCGCGGCGTTCGAGGATGTGGACGGGCAGCTGGAGCAGGCCGCGCGCACGCTCGGCGTGTCGGAGGCGGCGGTGTTCTTCCGCATCACGCTGCCGCTGGCTTGGCGCGGCATTCTCGCCGGCCTCCTGCTGGCGTTTGCCCGGGCGATGGGTGAGTTCGGCGCGACGCTGATGGTGGCCGGCAGCATCCCGGGTCGTACGCAGACGCTGTCGATCGCCATCTACGAGGCGGTGCAGGCAGGGCAGGACGGCAGGGCCAATGCGCTGGTGATCCTGACGTCGGTAGTGTGCATCGTCATCCTGCTGCTGGCGGCACGCCTGGTGGGCGGGCATCGCAGGGAGCTGCGCGATGTGGCTTGACCTGAAGGTGCAGCGCCGGATGCAGGCAGCGGGCCAGGTCTTCGAACTGGACGTCACGCTGCAGTGCACGCAGCGCCAGGTGGTGGTGTTCGGCCCGTCCGGGGCAGGCAAAAGCCTGACGCTCAAGGCCGTGGCCGGACTGCTGCGTCCCGGACAGGGCCATGTGACGCTGCAGGGGCAGGTGCTGTTCGATTCCCACGCGCGGGTCGACTTGCCACCGCAGCGGCGTCGCCTGGGGTACGTGTTCCAGGACTACGCGCTGTTTCCCCACCTGAGCGTGCGCCAGAACGTGGCGTTCGGGCTGCAGCGGGGGTGGTTCAATCCACGCCGTGGCCAGCGCTTCGACGTCGTCGAGCAGTGGCTGCAGGCGTTCCGTATCGACCACGTGGGGGATCTGCTGCCGTCGCAGATCTCCGGCGGCCAGCGTCAGCGTACGGCCCTGGCGCGGGTCATGGTGACGCAACCGCAGGCATTGCTGCTGGACGAGCCGTTCGCTGCACTGGACCACGACCTGCGCCAGCACCTGCGCGAGGAGCTGGCGGCGGTGCTGGACAGTACCGGCATTCCGCTGCTGCTGATCAGCCACGATCCTCAGGATGCCGTTGTCTTCGGCCAGCAGGTCGCGCACATGGCGGACGGCCGGGTCGTCGGCGATTGATGCATGCGCTCGTGCCGGGCCACGGCCGGCCGAATCGATGCAGGGTCAGTACAGCTCGCAGTGAATGCGGCCCTCCCCGCGCAGCAGGTCCCAATGCCCCTGGCCGCCAATGGCGTCGACGGCCTCGCGCACCGCGTCTTCCAGGTGGCGCTTGTTGCCGCACAGGTACAGGTGCCCGCCGCGGGACAACACCTGCCTTACTTCGCGGGCGCGCTGCCGCAGCACATGCTGCACATACACCTTTTCGGTTCCGTCACGCGAGAAGGCAGGATGCAGGCCGGCGAGCACGCCGCGCGCATGCCAGTCCTGCAGCTGCTCGCGATACAGGTAATCGTGTTCGCAATGCTTCTCGCCGAACACAAGATGCAGTTCGCGTCCGCAGCCATTGGCCTGCACCTGCTGCACCAGGCCGATCAGCGGCGCGATGCCGGTGCCGGTGCCGATCAGCAGCAGGGGCGCGCTGCCGGTGTCGGCCAGATGGAAGCCGGGATTGGAGCGGCAGTACACGCGGGCGTGGCTGCCCCCCCGCAGCAGGCTGCCGGTGGCGGTACCGGAACGCTCGCGGCCGCGCAGGGTGTAGCGCACTTCGCGTATGCACAGGCTCAGCTGGCCGTTGCCGGGATGCGAGGCGATAGAGTAGGCCCGTGGCAGGCGCGCTGACAGGATGTCGCGCAGCCTGGCCAGCGGCACGCGGTCCGGGCTGGCGTGGTCCTGCAGGATATCCAGCACGTCCAGACCGTGCAGGTAGGCATCCAGCTCGCGCTTCTGGCTGACCTTCAGCAGCGACTTCAACCGCTCGCTGTCGCCCAGCCTGGCCAGCTCGCGCAGCACGCCCCTACCCAGCAGCCGCAGTTCGCGGTCCTGCAGCATGGCGATGGCCGCATTGTCGCCGTA
Organism: Stenotrophomonas sp. STEN009; assembly: GCF_056760395.1. Classification (NCBI taxonomy): domain Bacteria; kingdom Pseudomonadati; phylum Pseudomonadota; class Gammaproteobacteria; order Lysobacterales; family Lysobacteraceae; genus Stenotrophomonas; species Stenotrophomonas sp. STEN009. The sequence goes on from NZ_JBRRES010000002.1 coordinate 70,361, forward strand.
CCAGGTGGCAAGGGCCTGCAGCAGTGCAGGGTCGTGGTCCGGCAGCACGTGCACCGTGTCGCCGGCGCGGTAGACCATGCCGCTGCCGGCAATATCCAGCTGCAGGTGCCACGCGGCCGGATCACTGCTGTTGACGCGGTGGCGCTCGACGATGGGCGCGGCGAAGGCATTGTCGTCACCGTAGGCGGTAACCTGCAGGTGCAGGTCCTGGCCGGCGGCGGCATCGCCCTCGAGCACCTGGCGGAGCACCGGCTGCCACTGCTGGAAGAACCGTTCATAGCCGAGGTCGGCGTCGACCCGCCGCAGCAGCGGCTGCGCTTGGCGTTCGCTCAGCGCCGCGTCCAGCGCTCGGGTGAAGCCGCAGAATCGAGGGTAGCCGGTGTCGCCCAGGCCGAACACCGCGTAGCGCAGGCCGGGCAGCGACCCGGTCTGGCACACGCTCTGGAAGAAGCGTTCGCCGTTGGCGGGCGGCTCGCCGTCGCCGAACGAACTGGAGATCGCCAGCAGCACATCCCCCTGGCCCAGGCTGGCAACGTCAATGTCGTTGAACGGCAGCACCTGCGGCGCGAGCGCTTGCAGGCCAGGGTCCGCGCCCAGGCGCTGGGCCAGGGCGCGGGCATTGCCCGATTCGGAGGCGAAACCCACCAGCAGGCGGCGAACCGGTGTGGCAGCGATGGTGTTCACGCGGCCTCGTAGAAGTCGTCGAATTTCTCCTTGCTGAACTCGACCTGCTCGAAGTCCTGCATCAGGTCGTTCACCACACGGCGGATGCTGATGTACGCGGTGATGTTGCCTTCGGCGTCGAACAGCGGCTGGACGGTGGTGTCGACCACATAGAGCACGCCACCCTTGCCCAGGTTCGGCACGATGCCGGTCCAGATGCCGCCGGCCCTGATCGTGTCCCACATGTCCTTGTAGACGGCCTTGGGCACATCCGGATGGCGCACGATGCTGTGCGGCTGGCCGATCAGTTCTTCACGTGCGAAGCCGGTGAGCGTGCAGAACAGATCATTGGCGTAGGTGATGTTGCCCTGCAGGTCAGTGGTGGAGATCACCATGACCTTCTGCAGGGCGTTCAGGAGCTGGCTGTTGTCGGGGGTGTCGTGCATTGCAGGGTCCTTGTGGCTGCCGGAGACGCCGGCATGTTCGGGTCCTGCATAGAGATACCCCCCGCGTGCCGGCGGTCGGTTTGACATTGGTCAAGGGGGAGGCAGGGACCGCCTGCGACGGGATGTCGCATATGGCACCCAGCCGACCGCCACCACCCAGGCCACGGGCAGCGCGCGCACGGCATCCAGGTGGATGTCCCGTCCGGGAGGCATCGATGGGCGTGATGAACGCGGCATGCGTACTCAGCTCATGACGCGTTGTCACAAAGAAATCGCCAGGGCTTCACGGCCGATTGATCGCATGCGGGGCTATTGTCCTCCTGAGCCTCTCGCTGACGTCCCCCACGTTCTGCGTCGACTTCCCTCTCCGCTTAAGCGCCCGTCCGGGCGCCGTTGGCGTCCGTCTGCCTGAACACTTCCGAGATCATCGCCATGGCCCGCGTCGTCCAGTCCGCTTCACCCGTTGCGACGCCTCCCGGTGCATCTGTACCAATCGGGACCCGCCGGGGCCACTCACAGCCGTTGAAGTTGCCGGAACTGGTACAGCGCGTGCTGTTTGTCGCGACCGAAATGGCCGACTTCGTCAAGGCGGGAGGCCTGGGCGATGTGGCCGCGGCCCTGCCACGCGCGGTGCGCGGCGCGTGTGATTCGCGCGTGCTGCTTCCCGGCTACCCGGAGGTGCTGCAGCGCCTGCCGCAGCTGCGGGCGGTGGGGCAGGTCAGCCAAAGAGCCGGCCTGCCTGCGTGCACCATCGGCATGGCGGTGCAGGCCGACGGCCTGCCGATCTACGTGCTGCTCTCGCCTGAGCTGTATGAGCGGGAAGGCTCGCCCTACGTGGATGGGCAGGGACAGGAGTGGAAGGACAACGCGGTTCGCTTCGCCACGCTGTCACACGCGGCTGCGGAGATTGCGGCCGGGCGTGCCGGGCTGGACTGGTCACCGCAGCTGCTGCACCTGAATGACTGGCCGGTGGCCATGGCCGCCGCCTACGTGCGTTGGGACCGGACGGCCGTGCCGACGCTGCTGACGATCCACAACCTGGCTTACCAGGGCCTGTTCCCGTATGCGCTTGCGCCGGTGCTGGGCGTACCGGCCGCGCACCTGGATGAACTGCACTTCCACGGACAGATGTCATTCCTGCAGGGCGGCATCACCAATGCCACGCGGCTGAACACAGTCAGCCTGCGCTATGCACAGCAGATCACCGCCCCGGATGATGGATGCGGACTGCATGACCTGCTGGCCCGGCGCGCCGCCGGCGGTCACCTGAGCGGCATCGTCAACGGCATCGACGCCAGCTGGGATCCGCGACGCGACATCCACCTAAAGGCGCACTTCGGCATCGGCGAATGGACCGGACGCGCGACCAACGCACATGCGGTGCGCAGGGCGTTCGGCCTGGCGCCCTCGACCGGCCCGCTGTTCGCGGTGGTTTCCCGCCTGGTGCACCAGAAGGGCCTGGACATCACCTGTGACGTGGCGCCACAGATCGTCGCGGCCGGGGGGCAGCTGGTGGTCATCGGCGGCGGCGAGCCGCAGGTGGAAGCACAGGTGCAGGCGCTGGCCCGGCGCTACCCGGGCCGGGTGGGCGCATTCATCGGGTTCGAGGAAGCGCTGGCGCGCCAGATGTTCGCCGGCGCGGACTTCCTGCTTATGCCTTCGCGTTTTGAACCCTGCGGGCTCAGCCAGATGTACGCGCAGCGCTTCGGCTGCCTGCCGGTCGCGCATGCGACGGGCGGGCTGGTGGACACCGTCGAGGATGGCGTGACCGGTTTCCTGTTCCACGGTGCCAATGCCGATGGCCTGCGCCGCTGCGTGGAGCGGGCGATGCGCACCTTCCGTCTGCCAGGCCTGCTGCAGGCCATGCGCCGCGCCGCCATGCTGCGGCCGGGCGGCTGGGATGCGGCCGGGCGAGCCTATCTGGCGCTGTACCAGCAGACCTGCCAGGTGGCCGCATGAGCCACGACAGCGCGCATCTGGCGGCCCTTGAGGACGACACCACCGCAGACACAGCACTGGATCACCGCATCGCGCCGGCGCTGGAGGACCTCGTCCATGCCCGCCCGGCAGATGCATTTGCCTGGCTTGGCCCGCACCGCCAGCGCGAGGGTGAACGGCGGTTGCGCGTGCTGGTGCCGCACGCGCAGCGCGTCGAGGTGATCGGAGAGGACGGGCGACGCTGGGATCTGCACCCGGGCCCCTTGCCCGGCCTGTTCGAGGGCGCCGCCGGTGAAGCGGCGGTGCCGCTGCTTGCCCTGCATTTCGAGCAGGGTGTGGAGCAGGTGCACGATGCCTATGCCTTCGGCCCGCTGCTGGACGAGGCGCTGCTGCAACGCTTCCATGCCGGTGATGCCGATGCGGCGCGCCAGCTGGGCGCGGTCCCGATGCAGGTGCAGGGGATCGCCGGCGTGCGCTTCGCGGTGTGGGCGCCCAATGCGCGGCGGGTCGCCGTGGTCGGCGATTTCAACGGATGGGATGGCCGACGCCATCCGATGCGGCTGCGCCATGCGGCTGGCGTGTGGGAACTGTTCCTGCCCGACGTGCAGGCGGGTGCCCGCTACAAGTTCCGCATTGTCGGGGCTGATGGCCAGGTGATGCCCGACAAGTTCGACCCGATGGCGCGCTGGGCCGAACTGCCACCGGCCACCGCCTCACGCGTGCCTTCGGCGGCGCCGATGCAGTGGCATGACGAGGGTTGGAGGGCGGCCCGGCGCCAAGCGGGCGCCGGCGCGCCGCTGTCCATCTACGAGGTACATGCGGGCTCCTGGCAGCGCGGCGATGATGGCGCACCGCTGGACTGGGATGCGCTGGCCGACCGGCTGATTCCGTACGTGGCCGGACTCGGCTTCACCCACATCGAACTGCTGCCGGTCAGCGAGCATCCCTTCGGCGGTTCCTGGGGCTATCAGCCGCTGGGGATCTACGCACCGACGGCACGCCATGGGACGCCGCACGCCTTTGCGCGCTTCGTGGATCGCTGTCACCAGGCCGGAGTGGGGGTGATCGTGGACTGGGTGAGCGCACACTTCCCCAACGACGCGCATGGCCTGGCCGGTTTCGACGGAACCGCGTTGTACGAGCATGCCGACCCGCGCGAAGGGGTGCACGCCGACTGGGACACGCTGATCTACAACTATGGCCGCAACGAAGTGGCCGCTTACCTGATCGGTAGTGCCTTGGAGTGGGTGGAGCGGTTCCACATTGACGGACTGCGCGTGGACGCAGTGGCGTCCATGCTGTACCGGGATTACAGCCGTGCTGACGGTGAGTGGATACCCAACGAGCAGGGCGGGCGAGAGAACCTGCAGGCGGTCGCCTTCCTGAGGCGGATGAACCAGACCCTGCGTGAGCGCTTCCCGGACGTGTTGGTGATTGCCGAGGAATCCACCGCGTGGCCGGGGGTGACCGCGCCGGTGGAGGAGGGCGGGCTTGGCTTCACCCACAAATGGAACATGGGCTGGATGCACGACACCCTGCAGTACCTGGGGCGCGATCCTGTCCATCGCCAGCATCACCACAGCGAGATCAGCTTCGGCCTGGTCTACGCCTTCTCCGAACGCTTCGTGCTTCCGCTGTCGCATGACGAGGTGGTGCATGGCAAGGGCGCGCTGCTGGCCAAGATGGCAGGCGAACCGGCGCAGCGGCTGGCCCAGCTTCGTGCGTATTACGGCTTCATGTGGGCGCACCCGGGCAGCAAACTGCTGTTCATGGGCGGCGAGTTCGGCCAGGGACATGAGTGGTCGCACGATGCAGCACTGGACTGGGAACAGGCGACCAGCAGTGAGGGCCGGGGCCTGTCGCGTCTGGTGGGCGACCTCAATGCCGTCCTCCGCTCCGAACCCGCGCTGCATCGTGACGAGCGCGATGAACGCGGTTTCGACTGGAGCGTGGCCGATGACAGCCGCAACAGCGTGTATGCCTTCATCCGCCGGGATCCTGCCGGCAGCGGCCGCACCCTGCTGGTGGTGAGCAACTTCACCCCGGTGCTGCGCGAGGGTTACCGGGTTGGCGTGCCGCAACCGGGGCGCTGGACGGAACGCCTCAACACCGACAGCGCGCATTACAACGGCGGCAATGCGGGCAACCTCGGAGCGGTGCAGACCGAGCCAAGGCCGATGCATGGCCACGCCCAGTCGCTGCGGCTGACCCTGCCGCCGCTGTCCACGCTGTACCTGCAGGTTGATGCATGACCACAGCGTCCCCGCGTCTGGGCGCTTGGCGTGCGGCCGGTGAGGGGGTGGAGTTCCGTGTGTGGGCGCCGGACGCGGACACGATGACGCTGTGCCTGCAGGGCGCGCTGCGGCCGATGCAACGCGAGCCGGACGGTTGCCACTGGCTGCGGACACAGGCATCGCATGGCGACCGGTACCGGTTCCGCCTCCCTTCAGGCCAGGACGTGCCAGATCCGGCCTCGCGCTGGCAGCCGGACGGCGTCGATGGCGACAGCGCCGTGGTGCTGGACACCGGCAGGGCGCAGGCCACGTGGCAGGGGCCCGCCTGGCAGGACCTGGTCATCTGTGAGGTGCACATCGAGGCAGGCGGCGGCCTCGCTGCACTGACCGCGCAGCTGCCGATGCTGGCCGCAACGGGCATCACCGCCATCGAGCTGATGCCGGTTGCGCAGTTTCCCGGCCGGCGCAACTGGGGCTACGACGGTGTGTTCCCCTACGCACCGGCCCATGTCTACGGCGGGCCGGCAGCGCTGAAGGCTTTCATCGACGCGGCGCATGATGCCGGACTGTCGGTGCTGCTGGATGTGGTCTACAACCACTTCGGACCGCAGGGCAACCCTCTGCGTGACTACGCGCGGGCGTTCTTCCGTGACGATCGCAGCACCCCCTGGGGTGAGGCGATCGACTTCCGCCAGCCCTGGGTGCGGCGCTTCTTCATCGACAATGCGCTGATGTGGTTGCGCGACTATGGCTTCGATGGGCTGCGCCTGGACGCGGTACACGCCATCGACGATGACCGCTTCCTGCAGCAGCTGGCCGATGAGGTGCGCGCGGAGGTGCCGCACGCGCACCTGGTGCTGGAGAACGAACGCAACCAGGCGCGGTGGCTGCGCGGTGCCTATCAGGGGCAATGGAACGACGACTTCCACAACGCGCTGCACGTGATGCTGACCGGCGAGCAGGAAGGCTATTACGCGGCCTACGCCGGTCGCGCCGACGCGCTGCTGGCCCGGTGCCTGGCAGAAGGATTCGCCTGGCAGGGTGAACCTGATCTGGGCGGCCATCCCCGCGGCGAACCCAGCAGTGACCTGTCGCCCGCGCGTTTCGTTGTATTCGCGCAGAACCACGACCAGGTGGGCAACCGTGCCTTCGGCGAGCGCCTGTCGATGCTGGTGGATCCGGCGCGGCTGCGCGCGGCACTGGCGCTGACCCTGCTGACGCCGATGATCCCGCTGCTGTTCATGGGGGAACCGTGGCAGGCGCGGTCGCCGTTCCTGTTCTTCACCGACTATGCGCCGCCGCTGGACGAGGCGGTGCGCGAGGGACGTCGCCGCGAGTTTTCCGGCTTCAGTGCCTTCGCCGATGCCGCCTCGCGTGCGCGTATTCCGGACCCGAACGATCCGGCCACCCTGCAGGTCTCGTACACGCCGCCGCCCGGCGATGATCCCTGGTCGCAGCAATGGCTGCGTTGCACAGGCGGGTTTTTGGCCCTGCGCAGACGCTATCTGCAGCCCGGCCTGCTGCAGGCCCGGTCGCTGGGTGCGCGGGTGCTTGGCGAGGGGGCGGTGCAGGCGGGTTGGCAGCTGCCATCGGGCCAATGGTGGATCGCGATCAATGTGGGCCCACGGCCCGTGGCGCATGCGGTGCCGGCCGGCGAGCGCGTTGTGGGTCCCGACGTTGCCGGTGTGCTGCCGGCAGGCGGCAGTGTTGTTGCGTGCTGGGTGGCGGCATGAGGACGGATACATCGGTTCGGGACGCCGCACGCCGGGCAGGTCTCCTGGAGCGCTGGACCGACGTGGCCGGCGTCGAGCGCGAAGTCGCGCCGGACGTGCTTCGCGCGGTGCTGGAAGGGCTGCACTGCGATGGTGCGCCGGTGCGCGCCCGCTTGCTCACCGCCTGCTGTGGCCAGGTACTGGTAATGCCGGAGGCGACGGGGGCGGCGTGCTGGGTGGATGAACAGGGGCGCGAGCTGCCAGCACGGCCTGATGCGCAGGGGCGCTGGCGAGTTCCGGATCAACCGGGCTATTGGCAGTGGCGCCGGGGCGGGCGGCAACAGGCGGTCGCGGTGGCGCCGCCGCGAGCCTGGTGGCCACCGCGCATGCTGCGCGGTTGGGGTCTGTCGGCGCAGGTCTACAGTCTGCGCGCCCGCGGCGATGCAGGCATCGGTGACAGCGCCGGCTGCACACGGTGGCGTGAGCTGCTGCATCGGCATGGAGGCGATGCACTGGCATTGAGTCCGCTGCACGCCGGCTTGCCACCCGGCCCGGGCTACAGCCCCTATTCGCCCAGTGACCGGCGCTGGCTCGATCCGCTGCAGGTATCTCTTCCGCAGGTGCTGCCGGAGGCTGCCGACAGCGTGCTGCGCCAGGACGAGGCACTGGCGATGGCAATTGATGCCGCCACCGCTGCACGCCGCATCGACTGGCCGCACTCGGCGGCATTGAAGTGGCGCTGGCTGCGACAGGTGCGCCACTGGCTGCGGCAGCAGGCACCGGCGCAGTGCGAGCAGATCGAGACCTGGTGCGATGCGCAGGGCGAACCGCTGCTGCACTATTGCCAGCACGCCGCCGACGGGATCACCGGGAGCGCCGACGACCATGCATTTGCGCAGTGGCTGGCGCAGCAGGGCTGGGTGCAGGTGCACGCGGCGCTGCGCAGTGATGGCGCGTCGATCGGATTGATTGCCGATCTGGCCGTGGGCTGTGCGCCGCAGGGCGTCGAGGCTCGTACCGGTGGCGCCGATCTGCTGCAGGGGCTTGAACTGGGTGCGCCGCCGGATGCGTTCAATCCGCTCGGCCAGGCCTGGGGCATCACCAGCTGGTCACCGTTGGCGTTGCACCGCGAGGGCTTTGCACCGTTCATCCGCGTACTGCGCGCCGTGATGGCCGGTCGCGGCGGCCTGCGCATCGACCACATCCTCGGCCTGCAGCGGCTGTGGGTGTTGCCTCACGGCGCTGGCGCTGGCGCCGGGCAGGGCGTGTACCTGCGCTATCCATTCGATGACCTGATCAATCTGCTGGTGCTGGAATCGTGGCGGCATCGCTGCGTGCTGATCGGTGAAGACCTGGGGGTGGTGCCGCCGGGCATCCGCCAGCGGCTGGCAGCCCGGGGCATCCTGGGTATCGAGGTGCTGCAGTTCGCCCGCAACGGCGAGCGCTTCCTGCCGCCGCCGCGGTGGCGCCGCGATGCGGCGGCCATGCCGTCCACCCATGACCTGCCACCACTGGCCGGCTGGCTGCGCGGGCGCGACCTGCGCTGGCGTGCCCGCCTGGGTGAGCTGGAGGACCTGCCGGCAGCACTGCGCGCGCGCGCGCGGGACGTGCAGGCGCTGGCCACGGTCTGCGGTGGTGACGGCGCGACCGTGGAGGACGGAGCGCTGTCACTGGTTGCCCATGCAGCGTCGCGGCTGGCGCTGCTGCCATTGGAAGATGTGCTGGGCAGCCGTGCGCAGGTGAACCTGCCAGGCACCGTCAGCGGCCATCCGAACTGGCGACGGCGGTTGCCGCTGGCGTGGGACGGTGCCGCCGCCGATGCGCGCCTGGCGCGCCTGAGCAGCACGCGCCGCAGGGCAGGGCGATGACGAGGTTGCGTGCCACCGCGCGCCTGCAGGTGCATGCAGGCTTCGACCTGGAGGCGGCCGCAGCGCAGGTGCCGTATTACGCCGCACTGGGCGTCAGTCACCTTTACCTGTCGCCGATCGCGGTTGCGGTGCCGGGGTCCACACATGGCTACGATGGCATCGACCCGGCCAGCATCAATCCGCAGCTGGGCGGCGAAGCGGCCTTCCGCCAGCTGGCCACCGCGGCGCGCTCACACGGCCTGGGTCTGATCCTGGACATCGTGCCCAACCATCTGGCGGCATCCCCGCACAGCCACTGGTGGAGCGATGTGCTGATGCACGGGCGTCGAAGCCGCCACGCGGGCTGGTTCGACATCGACTGGGAGGCGCCGGGCTGCGAAGGCCGGCTATGGTTGCCGGTGCTGGACCGGCCACTGCACGATGCCGTGCGCGACGGCGTACTGCGGGTGGGGGTGGACGATGAGCGGCCAGGGTTGCGCCATCATGGGCTGGTCCTGCCGTTGTCGCCGCGCAGTCATCCCCTGGACGCCGCGCAGTGGCCGGCGTGGGCCGAACGCTGCAACCGCAGCGTCGAGCGGTTGCAGGCACTGCTGCAGCGGCAGCACTACCGGCTGGCGTGGTGGCGCACGGCAGGCGATCAGGTGAACTACCGGCGCTTCTTCGATATCAACGAACTGGCCGCGCTGCGGGTGGAGCGCGACGAGGTGTTCGAAGCGGTGCATGCGCTGCCGCTGCGGCTGGTGCGTGAGGGCTGGGTGGATGGCCTGCGCATCGACCATGTGGACGGCCTGTCGTCGCCCGGCACCTATCTGCAGCGCCTGCGCGAAGCGATCAACGCTGCCTGCGCGGCCGGGAGCCGTGATCCGGAGGCGGTGACTCTGCACGTCGAGAAGATACTGGCCGAGGGCGAGCAGCTGCCCGAGGGGTGGGCCTGCGACGGGACCACCGGCTATGACTTCATGGACCAGGCTGGCGCGTGGCTGCACGATCCGGCAGCGGCGCCCGCGCTCTCACGCGCCTGGAAGGCGGCGAGCGGCGACACGCGCGACTTTGACCAGATACAGCAGGACGCGCGCGGGATGCTGCTGCGCCAGTCGCTTCACACCGACTTCCAGCGCCTGCTGCGCAATGCGCAGCAGGTTCTGCAGCCCCGGCTGGCCGAGGCCGACATCGGTACGGCCGCCCTGGCGCGCGCGCTGGCCGCGCTGCTGCGGCACTACCGCACCTATCGCCCGTATTCGCTGCGTGACGCGGGTGAGCGGAAGGCATTGGTCGCCGCTGCTGCCGCCGCGCGAGCCGCGCTGGACGGTGCCGGACGGGCGGCACTGGACCTGCTGCTGCAGGCACTTCCCGGCCAGCCACCGGCTGAAAGCGAGCTGCGCGTGCGATTCGGGCAGCTGGCCGCGCCGTTGAACGCCAAGTCGGTGGAGGATACCGGCTTCTATCGTTACTTCAGACTGCTCTCACGCAACGAAGTCGGCAGTGATCCGCAGCGGCTGGGCATGCAGGGACGCGAGCTGCTGCAGCATGCAGCGCGGCGCCTGCGACGCCATCCCGAGGCACTGCTTGCGCTGGCGACCCACGATCACAAGCGGGGCAGCGACAGCCGGGCGCGGCTGGCGGTGCTCAGCACCTGCACGGCGGAGTGGCGGGATGCTGCACGGCGCTGGAGCCGGATGGCCGCCAAGGCCGGCATGCCGCTGCCGTTGCCGGGCGCCGAAGCGTATGCGCTGTGGCAGGCGCTGGTGGCGGCGTGGCCGATGCAGGGCGCCCCCGGTGCCGACTTCGCATCGAGGATGGCGGACTGGCTGACCAAGGCCCTGCGCGAGGGCAAACGGATCAGCAACTGGTCCGATCCCGATGTGGCAGTGGAGGACGCCGCTGCGCAGTGGCTGCACGCGCTGCTGGAGGGAGCACCCTTGCTGCCGGTGCGCGAGGCGCTGGCGACCTTCGTGGCCCGCATCGCGCCGGCGGGCGCCTGCAATGGATTGGCACAGCTGTGCCTGCAGCACTGCCTGCCCGGTGTGCCTGACCTCTATCAAGGCGGCGAAGGCTGGGACCTGAGCCTGGTGGACCCGGACAACCGCCGGGCCGTGGACTATCCGGCGCGGCAGGCATGGCTGCGGGACACGCGCTCCTGGCCCGCGCTGCTGCAGGACTGGCGGGACGGCGGCATCAAGGCATTCCTGCTGCGGCAGCTGCTGGATTGCCGCCGCAGGCACCCGCACCTTTTCCTGTACGGCGAGCTGCAGCCGCTGTCCGCGCCTGCGCGCTCGCCCTGGCTGGCGTTCGTGCGCAGGCACCAGATGCAGGTGCTGCTGGTGATCGTGCAGCGCGGCTCGCCCGTCGCCGTGCCCGGGCCCGGCCTGAACGTTGCGCGTGGCGTCGCCACCGGCCCAACGCTGCGCGGGCTTCCGGCAGGACGCATGCGCAACCTCCTGGACGGACGCATCGAACATTTCAATGAAACCGCGGATGCAGCACGGCTTCTGGCTGGCAGCCCGCTGGCGGTATGGATCAACGAGGAGACGGGTAGGGATGGACAGCAGGGAACGACGGCAGCGGATTGAGGCTTTGGCCCACCAGATATGGGAAGCGGAAGGGCGCCCGGACGACCAGCAGCAGCGGCACTGGCACATGGCCGAGCGGCTGGTGGAGGCCGAGATTGCCGCGGCGCGTGGCGAGGAGGACTGCGATGGCGAGCCGTAAGTGGGCACAGACCTCGCGCGTGCGCGAAGGCCGGCCGTTCCCGCTGGGTGCAACCTGGGACGGGCTGGGCGTGAACTTCGCGCTGTACTCGCGGCATGCCACCCGGGTCGAACTCTGCCTGTTCGACGCGCGCAACCGCGAGGTGGAGCGCATCGCGCTGCCCGAGTACACCAATGAGATCTGGCACGGCTACCTGCCCGATGTAAGGCCCGGGCAGCGCTACGGTTACCGGGTGCACGGTCCGTATGCGCCGGAGGAAGGGCATCGCTTCAATCCCAACAAGCTGCTGCTGGACCCTTACGCCAAGCAGATCGTCGGCGAGCTGAAGTGGGCGCCCCACCTGTTCGGCTACACCCTGGGCCATCGCGATGGCGATCTCAGTTTCGACCGCCGCGACAGCGCCAGCTACATGCCACGCTGCGCCGTGATCGATCCGGCGTTCAGCTGGGGTGTCGAGCGTGCACCCGAAACGGCCTGGGACAGGACCGTGATCTACGAAGCGCACGTGCGCGGCTTGACCATGCAGCATCCTGATGTCCCGCAGGCCGAGCGCGGCACCTTCTCTGCACTGCGGCATGATGCGGTGGTGGACCACCTGAGCCATCTGGGTGTGACCGCCATCGAGCTGCTGCCCGTGCACGCCTACGTGGACGACCAGCAGCTGCTCGAGCGTGGGCTGCGCAACTACTGGGGGTACAACACCATCGGCTTCTTCGCCCCGCAACCGCGTTACCTGTCGATGGGCACCGTGGCCGAGTTTAAGCAGATGGTCGCGCGGCTGCACAATGCCGGCATCGAAGTGATCCTGGACGTGGTCTACAACCACACCGCCGAGGGCAACGAGCTGGGCCCCACGCTGTCGTTCAAGGGCATCGACAATGCCAGCTACTACCGATTGGCCGATGATCGCCGCTATTACATCAACGACACCGGCACCGGCAACACGTTCGACCTGACCAATGCCGGCGCGCTGCGCATGGTGATGGACTCGCTGCGCTACTGGGTGACCGAGATGCGGGTAGACGGTTTCCGCTTCGACCTGGCGACCATTCTTGGCCGTGAGCGCCATGGCTTCGACGCCTCGGGCAGCTTCCTCGATGCGGTACGCCAGGACCCGATCCTGAGCCAGGTGAAGCTGATCGCCGAGCCCTGGGACATCGGCCCGGGCGGCTACCAGCTGGGCCAGTTCCCGCCGGGTTGGGCGGAATGGAACGACCGCTTCCGCGATACAGTGCGCGCGCTGTGGCGTGGCGATGGCGGGCAGCTGCCGGAGTTCGCCACCCGTTTCACCGGCTCGGCCGACCTGTTCGAACACCACGGCAGGCGGCCGTCGGCCAGCATCAACCTGGTAACGGCACACGACGGGTTCACCCTGCACGATCTGGTGAGCTACAACGACCGCCACAACGAGGCCAACGGCGAGGACAACCGCGATGGCCATTCGCACAATCTTTCCAGCAACCACGGTGTGGAGGGCGACACCGATGATCCGGCGATCCTCTCGTTGCGTGCACGGCAGATGCGCAACCTGCTGGCCACGCTGCTGCTGTCGCAGGGCACGCCCATGCTGCTGGCCGGCGACGAGTTCGGCCATTCGCAGCAGGGCAACAACAACGCGTACTGCCAGGACAACCCGCTGAGCTGGATCGACTGGGAGCGTGCCTCGCAGCCGGCGGCGCAGGCGCAGGTGGCATTCGTGCGGCGTGCACTATCGCTGCGCCGGCGCTATGGCCTGCTGCGCAGGAACCGGTTCCTGCGCGGTGAATACGATGAAGCGCTGGGCCTGCGCGATATCGACTGGCGGCATCCGGACGGCCGCAGCATGGAGGAGGCGGACTGGCACGACCCCGAACTGCGCGCGCTGCTGATTGTGCTGGACGGTCGAAGCCCCGACAGCGGCCTGCGTGAGCCCGGGCGGCATGTCAGCCTCGCCCTGCTGTTGAATGCCGGAGACCAGCCGCAGCGGTTCCGCGTATCGGATCAGGCGCTGTCGTTCCGGCGCGTACTGCTGCAGACCGACGAGGCGCCGCTGGAGCAGGACGGCACCGGCGACTGGACCCTGCCGCCGCGCAGCCTGTGCCTGCTCGCGGCCAGCAGCGCCTGATTGCAGCGCGCCCGCTCGGCGCGAAGACCGATCGGCAGCGCCGGGTCCCGCCCGGCCTGCCGTGAATCAGCCCAGCAGATGGCGCAGCAACCCGGCCGAGACCACGCCGATCAGCACGGTCGGCAGCATCGACAGCCGGGTGGCGGCCAGCAGGGTGATGGCCAGCGCAGCCAGATCGGCGGGCTTGTCGGCAACGAAATCCGGGGCGATCACCGAGATCAGCACGCAGCCCGGCGCGGCCTCCATGACCGTCACCGCACGCTTGCCGAGGGTGCGGTTGCGCAGGGCCAGGAAGCCGATGATGCGGGTGAGGTAGGTAACGGCTGCCATCAGCACGATGGTGAGCAGCGAGCTCCACTGGATCATGCCGCGTCCTCCGCCAGCAGCCAGGCGGCCACCAGCCCGGCCAGCGCACCGCTGGCGACGTACCAGGCGCCCGGAACCAGCAGATGGGTGCCTGCGGCCACCAGCAGGCTGACCAGCCAGGGCCGCGCTGCGCGCAGGCCCTGCCACATGCCACGCAGCAGTACCAGGAACACCGCGGGGAAGGCCATGTCGAATCCATAGGCATGGATGTCGCCCAGCAGCGGGCCGGCGATCGCCCCCAGCGTCGTGCAGGTCACCCAGACCCCATACAGGCCGGCCGAGGTGCCCAGGTAGTAGGCGAGGCTGAAACCGTGCATGCGCCGCCGCGCGTCGGCGACACCCAGGGCCCAGCTTTCGTCGCACATGAAGAACAACGCCGGCAGCGTACGACGGCGTGGCAGGTGCTGCAGCAGCGGTGCCAGGCTGGCCCCCATCAACAGATGGCGACTGTTGACCAGCGCGGTGATCGCTACGATGAGCGCGATGTGCGGAGGTGACGTCCACAGCTCGATGGCGGCGAACTCCGAGCCGCCGGCGAAGTTGAGCCCGGTCATGAGCGGTACTTCAAGCGCCGACAGGCCCTTCTGCGCAGCCTGTGCACCGAGCACCAGGGCGAAGGGAACGAAGCCGATCATCACCGGCACGGCAGCGCGCAGGCCGCGCAGGAACTCGGCGCGGGGCGTGACGTGGCAGGGGGCGTCAGGCGGAAGGAGGGAGGGTTGGGCGTCCATGTAGCGGAAGCGAGTGAGGGGGGCTTCATCCTAGCGGCGACGGCACGAAATCGGGTTGCGTTGATGCCATTCAATTGAGAATGTTGCGCATCTGATGCGGCAGATGGTCATAAGGCTGAAATCCAATGCAATCTCAACTCGATAACCTTGATCGCCGGATTCTCGAGGCGCTGCAGGTCGATGGTCGTCTGCAGAACCTGGAGCTGGCCAGGCAGGTCAGTCTTTCGCCGTCGGCCTGCCTGCGCCGGGTCCGCCTGCTGGAGGAGGGCGGCTACATCGACCGCTACGTGGCGCTGCTGAACGAGACCAAGGTTGGACGGGGCTTCACCGTATTCGTGCGGGTCTGGCTGCGTGGGCAGGACGAGGACACCACCAACCACTTCATAAACAGCATCAAGTCCCTGCCGGAAGTGCTTGAATGTCATCTGATGGCGGGCGACTGCGATTTTCTGCTGCGGGTGGCCGTGGCCGACCTGGACGCGTATCGCCAGTTCCAGATCCGGCATCTGAACAGGATCGCCGGGGTGCAGAACACCAAGACCGAGATCCCGATGCAGCGGATCAAGCAGACCACCCGGCTGCCGCTCTGAGGCCGTGCCGCGCCGGTCGCCGGTGCGGTGGTCATCGCAATGACATCTGCCCCCGGTAGGGTCTGACCCCGCTTGCCGGTCGCGCGCGGGCGACCTCCCGGTCGTGCCGCCTGCCTCCGTCACAGCTGCGGTCGCTGCCGAGGGTCATGTGTTCAACGTCAGGGGGCTGGATGGACGCCACGCGGTCAGAACATGGAGAGTGGCCATCGCTGCGTGGCTGCTGCTGGCCTTCGTCGCCACGGCCGAGGACGACGTCCGTGCCTACGACATTCCGGCGCAGCCGCTGGAGCAGGCAGTGGAGCGCTTCAGCGTCAGCAGCGGGTGGTCGGTGATGTACGCCGGCGAACTCGCTGCCGGTCGGCGCAGTTACCCGCTGCACGCCAGCCTGCCGCCGCTGCAGGCGCTGCAGACCCTGCTGCAGGAGACCGGCGTCGAAGCCGAGGTGATCGGCGCGCAGCGCGTGGTGCTTCGGCTGGGCGCGCAACCCGAACGCGCAGCCGGTCCCGTCGGCCTGCTGCCGGAATCCGAGCGCAGCCGTCGTTTTGGAGGGCTGCAGCAGCGGCTGCGCGACGCGTTCTGTGACGACCCCCTGCTCGCACCGGGCCGCTACGCGGCGACGCTGCGTTTCCGCATCACCGCCGAGGGCCATGTCGACGATGCCGAACTGCTCGTCGGCAGCGGCGACGCCCGGCGCGATCGGCGCCTGTTGCTTGCCATCGGCAGGCTGGCGCCGTCCATCGACGCCGCCGCGTTGCCGCAGCCGGTGACGCTGCAGATCCAGCCCTCCCGTGCCGACCACGACTGTGGCCGACGGCAGCCCCTTCCATGATTTCAAGGATTCGAACATGAGCAACGGAACGGCCGGGGCGGTGGACCTGATGGATCACCTGCTGGGGGCTTACGATGAACTCAAGCGCCGGCTGGTGCGCAAGCTGGGCTCGGAAGAGCTGGCAGGCGATGCGCTGCAGGACACCTGGATGCGCCTGAGCGCACGCCGCGACCGGCTGGACCCGGTGCAGAATCCGGCGGCCTATCTGCTGCGGATGGCGATGAACACCGTGATCGATCGGCAGCGCGCCGACCATCGCCTGCTCAGCCTGGAAGAAGTGGACGCGCTGATGGAGATGGCCGATCCGGGCCCCGGTCCAGCTCAGGCTGCGGAGCTTGATCGTGCCCTCGAAGACATGGTCGGCCTGCTGCACCGCATGCCCGAACGCCGCCGCCGGATCCTGCTGGCGATCCGCGTGGACGGCCTGCAGCAGCGGGACGTGGCCGCGCAGCTGGGCGTGTCGCTGCGGCTGGTGCAGCGCGAACTGAAAGCGGCCCAGGACTATCTGGCCGAGCGCAGCGGGCAGGGCCGGCAGGTGCGGTTCTGACCGGCGGCGTCCGTCTACACTTTGACGCCGAGCAGAACCCCGCAGCGTGCGGGCATGGCTGGACTGCGCATGGACCCTGATGATCGCCCGCACCGCACGCTCGACGCCGTGGAGCGCCAGGCCCACGCCTGGGTGGTGCGTCTGACGTCGGGCGAGGCCACGGCAGCCGACGGACGCAGGTTCCGCCAATGGTGCGCGACCGATTCGCGTCACCGCGAAGCGTTTGCCCGTGCGCGGCGGCAATGGGAGCAGGTGCGCGTGGCCGGTGAGCAGGTTCCGGCTGCGGCGCGCCAGCCGCAGGCACCGGGCCTGGCACGGCGATGGAGCCGGCGTGCATTCCTGGGGGCGGCCATCGCCGCCCCCGCCAGCCTCGCCGTGGTGGCAGCGATCCGTCCACCGTTGGGGCTGTGGCCGTCGGTGAGTGCGATGGCGGCCGACTTCCATACCGGCACCGGCGAGCGCCTCCAGCTTGCGCTGACGCCGCAGTTGACGCTGGAGCTGGATACGCAGAGCAGTCTGCGGCGCCGGATGGGTGCGGGTGGCGAGGGTTACGAGCTGGTGCAGGGGCAGGCGGCATTCGAGACCACAGCGGGTTCACGCCTCGCACTCTACGCGGGGCCGGGCTGTGTGATCGCCGATGAGGGCGCAGCCCGGCTGGACGTGCGCAATGCCGGGGGCCACGTCCGGGTGACGTGCCTGCGCGGCAGCGCCCGCATCGAGCACCCGCAGGGCCGGCTGCGGCTGCAGGCCGGACAGCAGACCCGCTACGACGAACGTCTGAGCGGCGTGGTGGCCGAAGCCGTGGCCGGCGAGGTCAGCGCCTGGACCGAAGGCATGCTGGTGTTCCGCCGCGCGCCGTTGCGCGAGGTGGTGGACGAGATCAATCGCTATCGCCGCGGCAGGGTCCTGCTCGGTGACGGCGCACAGGCGCGAGCGCCGGTCAGCGGTCGCTTCCGCATCGATGACCCGGACGCGGCGCTGGAACAGCTGCGGTTGACGCTGTCGTTGGAGCTGCGTCGCTTCCCGGGCGGTATCGCCGTCCTGGGGTAGAGTCCCCGGCCGCGCGCGTCGCGTGGCTGCCGCATGCAAGGAGAAGCCAAGGAATGCGCAACGAGACCATCGGTGTGCTCGACCTGCGACGCAACCTGTCCGCATTGCTGGAGACCACGCAGCGGCGTCCATTGACGGTGCATCGCTATGGATCGCCCTGGGTCTGCGTGGTCTCCGATCCGCAGTGGCAGGAACAGTCCGTGCTGCTGGATTTCGACCCGCAGGGCCATCCGCTGGCTGCCCTGCTGAGGTTGCAGCAGGCGCTGTCGCTGCCGGAGAAGGGCAGCGTATCACCGGCAATGGCGGCCCGCGGTCTGCTGCTGATGGCGATGCATGGCATACAGGGCCTGCCACAGTTGCACGACCAGGTGATCCATCACCGCTTGTGGCACTGGTTCGTGGCCGGTGCGGTGACCGCGATGGACGGATGGCAGTTGCCGGCACTGCGCCAGGCCACGGCCGCGTTGCTGGCCGACGCGGACGCGGCCGGGTTGCTGTCCGCATTTGCCCGACGTCCCGACGTGATGGTGCTGGCACGACAATGCGGCGGCATCGCTCCGCTGCTGGATGCCGATGCCTGCAGGCGCATGACGTCGCTGTGACAGAGCGGCTGAACCGCAACGCACGGCACATCACGCGCAACGCGCTGTCGCTTCATCGACCCTGCTGACGTCTTCTCCAGAGTACGGCGCATCCGCGTCGTGGAGCGCAGGCAGCGTCGATGGCGGAACGTCGCAGGATCAGCATGCTCGAGCTGGATCGTCACCTGAGCCGGTCGCTGGAACAGGCCCGGCACGCGCCGCTGTGCGTACAGCGCTACGGGCATCCGTGGGTCTGGGTGCTTTCCAGCGACGCCTGGGCGGACGCCGCGCGATGGGCGGCGCTGGACGTCGAGGCGCATCCGCTGCTGGCGCTGCGCCGCGCAACCGATGCGCAACTGCCGGCGTGGCCGGAAGCAGCCATCGCGACGCTGCCCCTGGACATGGACGATGTCCGCATGCTGCAGCGTGCCGCTCTGCTGCTGTGGGTGCAGGCACTGGACAGCGCGCAACGGGTACACGATGACCTGCGCCATCACCAGGTGTACCGCCGCTTCGTCGGCTTCGGCCGTGGCAGCGCCTGGTCGCCGACGCAATGCGTGCGGATCCTGCAGGCCAGTCGCCACCCGCTGCTGCGTCGCTGCGTGGAAGGCGCG
Source organism: Stenotrophomonas sp. STEN009 (assembly GCF_056760395.1). Classification (NCBI taxonomy): domain Bacteria; kingdom Pseudomonadati; phylum Pseudomonadota; class Gammaproteobacteria; order Lysobacterales; family Lysobacteraceae; genus Stenotrophomonas; species Stenotrophomonas sp. STEN009. The sequence goes on from NZ_JBRRES010000002.1 coordinate 89,343, forward strand.
TTGGCGGCGGTACCTGCAACGCTGCTGCAGTCGGCTGGCGTGCCGCCGGCGGGCGCCAGCGCAGACAGGGTGGAGCAGCAGCAAATTGCAGGTGGATGTTTATCGTACTGACACATGCGCCGCTGACCATGGTGCAGCGGTCCCTTCCAGGATGACGAGGGCGGAACAATGGCAAGACAGCTTCGTGGTGGCAGGGCCCGGCAGCACGGTTTCAGCCTGATCGAGATCATGGTGGTGGTGGTGATCATCGGCATCCTTGCCGCACTGATCGTGCCGCGCCTGATGGATCGTCCCGATCAGGCGCGGGTGGTGGCGGCACGCCAGGACATCGCCGCACTGATGCAGGCGCTGAAGCTCTATCGCCTGGACAATGGCCGCTACCCCAGCACCGAGCAGGGATTGCAGGCGTTGGTGGCGCCGCCCCAGAGCAGCGGCGCGATGCCGACAACCCCCTATCTGGACCGCCTGCCGAACGACCCGTGGGGGCATCCGTACCAGTACCAGAACCCGGGCGCGCACGGCGACATCGACGTGTTCTCCCTTGGCGCGGACAGCAAGGCCGGAGGTGATGCCGGCAATGCGGACATCGGCTCCTGGCAGCTGTGAGGTCCACCGATGTCGCCTCCGATGGCAGCCTTTCCGTGTCGTCGCCAGCAGGGCATGGCGGTGATCGTCGCGATGCTGGTGGTCGCACTGGTGGCGGTGATCGCGACCGCGCTGCTGACCCGCCAGGCCGCGCAGCTGCGTGCGCTGCGTGGCGACCAGCTGCGGGCGCAGGTACGCATGGCCGTGGATGCCGCGCTGGAGCGCGCGGGGCAGCAGCTTCGTGACGACGCGCGCGAGCAGCTGACCACCGTGCGCGGCGGTCGCTGGGCACGGCCGGTGCAACTGGATGCGCCGCTGCCGGTGCGCCTGCAGATGGTGGACGCGCAGTCGCTGTTCAACCTGCGCAACCTGTTGTCGCAGGGCCAACCGGATGCGCAGGCGCGGCAGGCCTTCGTGGCGCTGTGCGTGGGGCAGGGGGTGTCTGCGGCCGCATGCAGCGGTGCCGCGGACCACATCCAGGCACGGCTGCGCGACGGTGATCGCGCCGCGCAGGCGCCCCTGCCGCGCGAAGCCCTGATCGGGCAGGCGCTGGCCGGTGCCGAGCCACGCGCCGTCCGGGCGTTGTCCCGGCGCACGGTGGTGTTGCCGGCGCAGACGCTGGTCAACGCCAATACGACTGACCTGGCCGTGCTGCAGGCGGTTGCACCCGGCGCTGATCCGGGCCGGCTGCGGGCGCTGGTGGACGAGCGCGATGGCGGCCGCTGGCTGCTCAACCGCGGTGATATCGCCAACCGCCTGCAGGTGAGCAGCGAGCAGATGTCGGTGATGCCGCTGGGCATCCACAGCGAATGGTTCCTGGCGGTCGGTCAGGTCCAGGCAGACGACCGCGACGTCGATTTCCGCGCGTTGATCTGGCGTGAGTACCGCGATGACAGCGTGCGCGTGCAGCGTGTATGGACGAGGATCGGCGCATGAGCGTGCAGCTGCGGGTGCGCCTGCCGGCGCTGGATCGACTGCAGGCCGACAGCCGGGTGGAGTGGGCGCAACTGCAACGCGGTGACGTGGCGGCGCATGGCTGCGAGGCGCTATCGGCGCTGGGACAGCGCCATCCGCAGGCACAGGTGCACGCCTGCCTCGATCCGCATGACCTGATCCTGCTGGAACTGCAGCTGCCGCCGCTGTCAGGTCGCCGGCTGCAGGCCGCGCTGCAGGGCGAGGTGGAGGCGATGCTGCTGGACGACCTGCAGGATGTTGCGCTGGCCAATGGGCCGCAGGCGGCTGACGGGACCGTGCCGGTGGCATGGCTGGGCCAGCAGGCCGTGGCCCAGGCGCAGCAGCTGCTGGCGTCGTGCGGCCTGAGCCTGCAGGGGCTGTACCCGACGCCGCTGCTGCTGCCGTGGACGGAGGGGCGGGCCACGCTGGAGGCGAAGGGCGAGCACCTGCTGGTACGCAGCGGGCGCGACCGCGGCTTCGTGCAGTGGAGTGGCGGGCGCGACGTGGCAGGCGTGCTGCAGGCAACCTCCCTGCGCCTGCAGCAGGCCGGCGTGCAGGCCGTGCAATGGGTGCATGCGGTGCCCTCGGGTTGGCCCGGACACCTGCAGACCAGCACAGTGGCCGCGGGCAGCGAGGCCAGCGGCCCGCTGCCGGCATGGGCACTACCGCTGCAGCGCGGCGGACGACGCCTGCCACGAGTGGCGATCGTGCTGGCACTGGCGGCCGGGGTGCTCGCCGCGACGGGCCTGCAGTTGCAGGTCTCGCGCTGGCGCGGCGAAGGTGAGGCGTTGCAGCGGGAAATGACGCGGCAGTTCAGCGCGCAGTATCCGGAAATCACCGAGGTACTGGATCCGGTCCTGCAGGCACGGCGTGCGTTGGCCGCACCGGTGCAGACGGCTCCACTGCCGCGGATACAGCAACAGGTCGCGCTGGCATTGCAGGCGGTTCCGGAGCTGGCCGGCCGCGTTCGCGTCATGGACTACACGCCCGGCGCGCTTGAACTGGAACTGGACGCCGATGCGCAGGCGCTGGCCGATGATGCGCAGCATCTGGAACGATGGCAGCAGGCGGCGCAGGCGCAGGGCCTGCAGCTGGTCCGCCAGGGCGGTGGCCGCCTGCGGCTGAGCACCGGGGGCAGCCGATGAGGGTACGGACTTCGTGGATGGAAGGCGGCATCGCGGCGCTGTCGCAGTGCTGGCGGCGCCTGCAGCTACGCGAACGCGTCATGCTGACGACGATGGTGGGTGCACTGCTGGCCGCTGCGCTGTGGGCATTCTGGCTGGAGCCCCTGCTGAAGCAGCGCAGCTACTGGCAGGTTGAGCTGCCGCGCCTGCAGGCACAGATGCGGGCACTGGCGCCCTTGCTGGACGCGCGCGAGCGCCAGCGCCTGGCCCGGGAGCAGCGGCCGACACTGACCAGCCTGCGTTCGCGGATCGCCGCCGCCGGCCTTGTCGATGCCGTGCGGGTCGACGCGCGCGAGGGACGCTGGCACGTGCAGGTGCAGTCGGTGCCCGCCGATGTGCTCTGGAACTGGCTCCTGCCGCTGCTGGCCGACCCGACCATCGAACTGCAACGACTGCAACTGCAACGCACAGGGGACGCGGATATGCCGGCGGCACGCATTTCAGGAAGCATCGTGATGAAGGCCGTTGCGGGTGAGCTTCGATGAGGTCGATGCACGGTCTTGCCTGTGGCGCGGTGCTGGCTCTGGTCGTGGGGATGGTCCACCTGCCCGCGCCGGCATGGGCGCAGGATGCCAGCGACGAGCCGGTGCAGTTGAATCTGGTGGATACCGATATCGGTGGCGTGCTGCGGATGGCAGCGCGTTTCACCGGCCGCCAGTTCCTGATCGATCCACGCGTGACCGGCAAGATGACGGTGGTATCGGATGGTCCTGTCAGTCGCGCGCAGGCCTATCAGCTTCTGCTCGGCGCACTGCGCATGCGTGGCTTCGCCGTGGTCGAGAACGGTGGCATCAGCCGGGTCGTGCCACAGGCCGATGCCAAGCTGCTGGGCGGCCGGGTAGGCGGCGGAGCGGCAGGTGGAGAGGTTGCCACACGGACCTTCGCGCTGCGTTACGAGAATGCGGCCGCACTGGTCGCGGTGCTGCGGCCGATGATCAGCCCGGACAACCCGATCACCGCCAACGCGGGCAACAATACTCTGGTCATCACCGACTATGCCGACAATCTGGAACGCATCGCGCGGGTTATCGCCAGTGTGGACACCCCGGCTGGCATGGACACCGACGTGGTCAAGCTGCAGCAGGGGATCGCCGTGGATGTGGCCGCGATGGTCGCACCGTTGCTGGATGCGCAGGGCGCCGAGCCGGGCCAGAAGGTGGTGGTGATGGCCGATCCGCGCAGCAACAGCGTGCTGCTGCGCTCCAGCAGCCCGGGGCGCACGCGGTTGGCACGCCAGCTGGTGGAGAAGCTGGACCGGGCACAGGACGAGTCCGGCAACCTGCATGTGGTCTATCTGCGCAATGCACAGGCCACGCAGCTGGCGGGCGTGCTGCGTGGCGTGGTGGCCGGGCAGAGCGACGCGCAGGCGATGGGCAGCAGCGAGGGCATCACGCCGCTGCCTGGCGGGTCCGCTCGCAGCGCGCCGACGCAGCCGCAGCCGCAGCAGGCCGGGGCCACGGGCAATGCGCTGCCGTCGCAGCGGCTCGATCCGGACCGGCGCGACCCCGCTGATGCCGGCAGCAGTGGCTTCAGCCAGAACGGCATCTCCGTACAGGCCGATGTCGCTACCAACACGCTGCTGATCTCGGCGCCGGAGCCGGTGTACCGCAACCTGCGTCGGGTGATCGACCAGCTCGACCAGCGGCGCGCGCAGGTGCTGGTGGAAAGCCTGATCGTGGAAGTCAACCAGACCGATGCCGCTGAACTGGGGGTGCAGTGGATGTTGGGCAATGGCCGCACGTTCGCAGGCACCCACTTCGGTGGTGCGACCGGCGGCAGCGGCCTCAATGGCACGGCGCGCACCACGCTGGACGTGCTGCCGCGCGATGGCCTCAACGTGGGCGTGATCGATGGCACCATCACGCTGCCGGGCGTGGGCCAGATCCTCAACATGAAGGCACTGGCCAACGCGCTGCAGAGCAAGGGCGGTGCCAACATCCTGTCCACGCCGAACCTGATGACGCTCGATAACGAGGCCGCCAGCATCATGGTCGGCCAGACCGTCCCATTCGTCAGCGGCCGCTATGTCACCGACGGCGGAGGTGGCAGCAACAATCCGTTCCAGACCATCGAGCGCGAGGACATCGGCCTGAAGCTGCGGGTGCGCCCGCAGATCTCCGAAGGCGGGACGGTGAAGCTGGACATCTATCAGGAAGTGAGCAGCATCGACGGGCAGAGCTCCAGCAGCGAGGGCATCATCACCAACAAGCGGGCACTGGACACCAGCGTGCTGCTCGACGACGGCCAGATCATGGTGCTGGGCGGCCTGCTCGAGGACAGCGTCAGCCACGGTCGCGACGCGGTGCCGGGCCTGGGCCGGATTCCGGTACTGGGCGCGTTGTTCCGCAGCGACACGCGCAGGCGCGCCAAGACCAACCTGATGGTGTTCCTGCGACCGCACGTGGTGCGTGACCCGGCGGCCGGCCAGCGCCTGACCCGCGATCGCTACGACTACATGCGCAACGCCCAGGCCGGTGCACAGCCGGTGCAGAGCTGGGCATTGCCGGCGCTGTCGGCGCCGCAGCTGCCGCCACAGGACCTGGGTACGCTCGGCCAGGGCAACGCGCGCGACGGCCAGGGGCGACCATTGCAGAACACCAGTCTGGCCGCCCTGTACCCGACCGGCGAGGGCACTGCGCAACATGTGCAGTTCGCGCAGGGCCTGGACTCCGCACGCGCCGCGCAGGCGGTGGCGCAGGTGCGGGCATTGGGGCTGCAGGCGTACGCAGAAGCCACACCCGGCGCAGCGGGTCAGCGCCTGCGGGTGCGACTGCCACGTGATCCGGCACAGCTGGACCCGGCCCTGCAGCAGCTGCGGGGGTTGGGATACACCCCGGAACTGGTGATCGGGCCGTGACCGTGGCCAACGATCTGCGATCACTGCCGTATGCCTGGGTGCGCAGCCACGGGGTGATGCTGGCCGACACGGGTGATGGGCCGGTCCTGCTGGGCACCGCCGAGACCCCGGCCTGGGCTGTCGCCGAGCTTCGCCGCCTGCATGGACCCCTGCCGTTCCAGCAACTGGACAGTGCGGCCTGGCAGCAGCGGCTGGGCGAACAGTATCGTGACGGCGGCGACGCCGCGGCGGTGGTCGGCGCGGCGGAGAGCGAAGTCGACCTTGACCGGCTGATGCAGGACATGCCGGAGATCACCGATCTGCTGGACGCACAGGATGACGCGCCGGTGATCCGCATGATCAATGCGCTGCTGGCACAGGCCGCGCGCGATGGCGCCAGCGACCTGCACATCGAGCCGTTCGAGACCCATTCGGTGGTCCGCTACCGTGTCGATGGCACGCTGCGCGACATGGTGCAGCCGCGGCGCGCCCTGCATGCCGCCCTGGTGTCGCGCATCAAGATCATGGCGCACCTGGATATTGCCGAGAAGCGCCTGCCACAGGACGGGCGCATCGCCCTCCGCGTAGGCGGCCGGCCGCTGGACATCCGCGTGTCCACCGTGCCGACCGGGCACGGCGAGCGCGCGGTGCTGCGGCTGCTGGAGAAGGATGCCGGCCGGCTGCAGCTGCAGCGCCTTGGCATGGCCGACGACACCCTGGCCACGTTCACCGGCCTGATCCGCCAGCCACACGGCATCGTGCTGGTCACCGGCCCGACCGGCAGTGGCAAGACCACCTCGCTGTACGCCGCGCTCGGCCAGCTCGACAGCAGCACCAGCAACATCCTCACCGTGGAGGATCCCGTGGAGTACGACTTCGCGGGCATCGGGCAGATCCAGGTCAATGCGCGTATCGGGATGACCTTCGGCACCGCCCTGCGCGCGATCCTGCGCCAGGACCCGGACACCATCATGATCGGTGAGATCCGCGACCTGGAAACCGCGCAGATCGCCGTGCAGTCGTCACTGACGGGTCATGGCGTGCTGGCCTCGCTGCATACCAACGATGCGATCTCGGCAGTGACCCGGCTGGCAGACATGGGGGTGGAACCGTTCCTGCTGGCGTCTTCGCTGCGCGGTGTGCTGGCACAGCGGCTGGTAAGGCGCCTGTGCATGCAGTGCCGGCGCGCGGAGGTCGATGCCGACGGTCGCACGGTGTGGCGGGCAGTGGGCTGCACGGCCTGCGCACACAGCGGCTACCGTGGGCGAACCGGCATCCATGAGCTGTTCGTGGTTGATGATCGGGTGCGCGCGCTGATCCATGAAGGGCAGGGTGAGCCCGCGCTGCGCCAGGCGGCACGGGCCGCCGGCATGCGCAGCCTGCGCGAGGACGGCCAGCGTTGGGTCGACAGCGGGCTGACCACGCTGGAGGAAATCCTGCGCGTCAGCGGCGACGGTTGACGCGACGATGGCGCTGTTCGACTACCAGGCCGCCAACGCGCAGGGACGCATCGAAAAGGGCCAGCTGGATGCCGACAGCCCGCGTGGCGCGCGCCAGCTGCTGCGCGGGCGTGGGCTGACGCCCGTGCAGGTCAGCCCCGCGCGCGGCGCAGGCGGGGGCTGGGGAACACGCCGGCTTTCAGCGAGCGAACTGGCCTGGGCCACCCGCCAGCTGGCCAGCCTGCTCGCCGCCAGCCTGCCGCTGGAGGGCGCATTGAGTGCCGTCATCGAGCAGGCAGAGCGACCGCATGTGGCTCAGGCGCTGACCTCGGTGCGCGCCGATGTGCGTGCGGGTCAGCGCTTGACCGTGGCCCTGGCGGCCCGGCCGCGCGACTTCCCGCCGATCTATCGCGCCCTGGTCGGCGCCGGCGAGGACTCGGGCGACCTGGCGCGGGTGATGGAACGCCTGGCCGATTACATCGAGGAGCGCAATGCGCTGCAGGCCAAGGTGCTCACGGCGTTCATCTATCCAGCGGCGATCAGTCTGGTATCGGTGGCGATCGTGATCTTCCTGCTCAGCTATGTGGTGCCGCAGGTCGTGACGGCGTTCGTGCAGGCACGACAGACACTGCCGATGCTGACCCAGGTGATGCTGGCCGCCAGCGCGTTCGTGCGCAGCTGGGGTGCATGGACAGCGCTGGGCATCGGCCTGCTGGTCGCGGCATGGCGGCTGGCGTTGCGACGCACCGATCTGCGCCTGCGCTGGGATGCGATGCTGCTGCGCGTACCGGTGATGGGCCGCTTCGTGCTTGGCGTGAACAGTGCGCGCTTCGCCTCGACGCTGGCCATCCTGCTCGACGCCGGCGTGCCATTGCTGCGCGCGCTGGAGGCAGCGCGGCAGACACTGGGAAACACGCTGCTGGTGCGCTGCGCCGAGGATGTTGCCGCGCGCGTGCGTGAGGGCGCGGCACTGGGCGCTGCGTTGAAAGTGCAGAAGGTCTATCCGCCGATCCTGGTGCATCTGGTCACCAGTGGTGAAAAGACCGGCACACTTGCGCCCCTGCTGGATCGCGCCGCGCAGACCCTCTCGCGCGAGATCGAGCGGCGCGCGATGGCACTGACCGCACTGCTCGAGCCGACCATGATCCTGGTGATGGGCGGGGTGGTGCTGACCATCGTGCTGGCGGTGCTGATGCCGATCATGGAAATGAACCAGCTCGTGCAGTGACGGGCGTGCGGCGCACAGGCCACGCTTCTCCACACAATCCTCCATACCTTTTCTCGATCTTCCACAGGTTTCTTAAGCGGCCTGTCATCGGCACGGACGAGCATGAGCCTGTCGTCGCGGAGCGGGCTGGGAGGCCCTCAGCGACAGCAGGCGTGTAGTGACCGTTCCTCCCTTGGCGTTTCCCTTCGCAGCAAACCCTTCAGGAGAAGATCATGTACAAGTACAAGACTCTGGCCGCGCTGGTTGCCACCGCGCTGCTCGCCACTGCCGGCGCCGCGTCGGCGCAGACCGTTACCGGCGGTGGTGCATCGCTGCCGGCCGACCTCTACAAGGGCCAGGCTGACAGCATCCTGCCGGCCAACTTCAGCTACGCCGTGACCGGTTCGGGCACCGGCAAGAAGGCGTTCCTGGAGAACAATTCGGCGCTGTTCTCGACCACCGGCACCGTGCATTTCGCTGGCAGCGACTCGGTGCTGAGCGCAACCGAACTGAGCACCTACACCACCAACTACAACCAGTCGACCAATGCGAACCGCTACGGCGCCCTGATCCAGGTGCCGTCGGTGGCCACCTCGGTGACCATCCCGTTCAACAAGCCGGGTTCGGCCGTCAACCTGAGCGTGGCGCAGATCTGCGGCGTGTTCTCCGGCGCGATCAGCGACTGGTCGACCATTGACGCCAACCGCAGCGGTCCGATCCGTGTGGTCTACCGCACCGAAAGCAGCGGCACCAGCGAAATGTTCACCCGCTTCCTGGCTGCGGCCTGCGCCGCTGAGCCGGCTGCGACCTCGAACCTGGTCGGCGGCACGTTCGCCGTGAAGTCGACCTTCGCCGACCTGTACAAGCGCGATGCCAACAACAACCTGCCGGCGTTCCTGGTTGCCGCGCCGGCCACGGGCGGCACCTCGCTGTACAACGCTGTCTATGCGGCGGATGGCCGCATCGGCTACGTCGGCCCGGACGTGATCCCGAGCCTGACCGATGCGACCAAGGTTGCCAAGGTCAAGGGCTTCTCGCCGGACCAGGTGAGCGTGCAGGCCACTCTGGATACCGTCGCTCCGCCGACCGGCACCGCTGCCGAGAACCCCGCCAACTGGGTGCCGGTGTTCGGCAACCCCTCGGCCGGCTATCCGATTGCCGGCTACACCAACCTGGTGATCGGCCAGTGCTACAAGGATTCGGCGGTTGCCACCAGCCTGCGCGGCTTCCTGGCCCGTCATTATCCGGCGACCTACCCGGCGGCCTACGAGGCGTCGATCACCGGCCATGGTTTCATCCCGCTGACCAAGGCCTGGCGCGATGCGATCCGCAACCGCTTCGTGCTGGCCAGCAGCGCAGCCGGCCTGAACAATCCCAGCACCTGTGCGGGCATCGGCCGTCCGCTGTAATCCGCAGCACCGCGTGAACCCTGTTTGACCCGGCGCCGGCCCCTGTGGCCGGCGTCGCCATTTCCGCCGTGCGGCGTGCAGCGCCATCGCCCCCTGCACGCTGTCGGCTTCATGTCATGCGAACCGTCTATCAGTGGCAGGGCATGCGTTGCGCGTGTCTGCGATCACCGCCGCCAGTGCGGTCCACCAGGTTGATGAGGTTACGATGTCGCACCCGCTCCCGTCCGCTGTTCATCCGGCCGCGCCGATGCGCCGCAATCATCCGATGGCCTGGGCCATCGCGGTCGCACTGGGAAGCGTGGTCGCCCCGGCCAGCCAGGCCCAGCAGGCGTTCAGCCCGGCCTGGTTCGCCGAACGCGGCGCAGCGCAGGGCGCGGCCACCCAGAGCGGGCGCATGCCCAACGGCGTGCCCATCCAGTTCCAGTTGCCGGCCCAGCAGCAGGATGCTGCGCGGCAGAAGCTGCAGCAGTCGATCGACAATCTCGGCACCGCCGCGCAGGCCATCGCCCTGCAGCAGCGCCTGCAGGATCAGGCGCGGCAATCGCGGCGGGAGGCCGGGTTCATCGTTGCCGACGGATTGGGCAGGGACGGGTTGAAGGTCGATGAGAATCCGTTGACCCGGGGCTGGATCAACGCCCGCGAGGCGATCCAGTCACAGGGCAGTGACGGACGTGTCCAGGTCAGCATCGAGCAGACCGCGGACAAGGCGATCCTGAACTGGGAGACCTTCAATATCGGCGGCAACACCACGCTGAACTTCCTGCAGAACCCGGACTGGGCCGTGCTCAACCGGGTGAACGATCCGAATGCGCGGCCCAGCCAGATTCTCGGCCAGCTCACCGCGGGCGGCACCGTGTTCGTGGCCAACCGCAACGGCGTGGTGTTCGGCAACAACAGCCAGGTCAACGTCCGCAACCTGGTCGCGGCGGCGGCGCGCATCAGCGACGGCCAGTTCCGCGACACCGGGTTGTACAGCGCGGATACGAATACGGCGGCCCTGAGCGATGCCGTTGGCAAGGTGATGGTGGAGCGGGGCGCACGTATCGCGACCCACGAGCCGACCAGCGCCACGCGTGGCGGCGGTTACGTGCTGCTGGCGGGACACAGCGTGGAGAACGCCGGCCAGATCGAGGCACGAAAGGGCCAGGTGCAGCTGGCGGCCGGCGACAGTTTCGTGATCCGGCGCGGCGTCGGCACCGCAGCCAATACCAGCTCCACCACGCGTGGCAATGAAATCGCGCCGCGCTTCATCGCTGACAGTACCGCGGGCAGTGTGCGCAATACCGGCCTGCTGCGTGCCCGCGAGGGCGACGTGACCCTGGCCGGACGCAATGTCGAGCAGGCCGGCGTGGCCGTGGCCAGCACGACGCTCGCACAGCGCGGTACCGTGCATCTTCTGACCTCGGTCAGTGATGCCGGCAGCACCGTCATGCTCGCCGATGGATCGACCACGGCGGTGCTGATCGAGGACGATGGCAAGGCCACGGCACTGGACACCCAACGCGACAGCCTCATCAAGGAATCGGCAGAGCAGGATGCGATCCGCGCGGGCGCGCGCTCGGCAACCTTCGACAATCTCTCCCAGCACAACGACCGACGCGACCAGTCGCGGGTGGAGATCGTGTCCGGTGGCACCATCCATTTCCGTCCGGACTCGCTCACGGTTGCCACGGGCGGCCAGGTCATCGCCGATGCGGCGGCCCGCAGCTATGTGGACGATGCAGCACGCGTGGACGTGTCGGGTGCCGTGGGCGTGCAGGTCTCGATGGAAAGCAACAATGTCCAGATCAAGGTGCAGGGCAACGAACTGCGCGATGCGCTGGACAACCGCGACAGCGGCAAGCTGACCAGCAGCGAGGTCTGGGTCGACCGCCGCAGGCTCATCCACGTGCCGGCTGGCACCGGGGGCTACGAGGGTGAGCGCTGGTATGCCGCAGGCGGCCTGCTTGAAGTGGGCGGCTACCTCGACAACCAGGGGCATTCGATCGGCGAATGGGCCGCGCAGGGAGGCACCGTCCTGCTGGGTGGCAGTGAAGTGATCACGCATGGTGGGTCACGCATCAACCTTGCGGGTGGTAGCCTGGATGTGCAGAGCGGCGTGATCCGGCAGAGCTGGGTGCGCGGCGTGGATGGCCAGGTGTACCGCCTTGATGACGCACCGGCGGAGATCCTGTTCGACGGGGTGTACAACGGCCATGAGGTGAAACAGGAGCGCTGGGGCGTCACCGAGACGTTCCGCGATCCGGTCGTGTTCGCGGCGCAGCGTGTCGACAACGGGTATACGGTCGGCCGCGATGCAGGACGCCTGATCGTCTCCGCCCCGACGGCGGTGCTGGAGGGCCGTGTGGAGACCGCCACTTTCCAGGGCGCGCAGCAGAACCGCCGGCCTGATGCCGCACTGGACGGCTATGCACAGGCGCAGACGGCGGCAGCGCGCAATGCGCAGCTCTACCTCGGGCGTTATGACGGCCAGGGCCGCAGCGGCGTGTTCGGTTCGGACGTGCGCGTGGATGACAATGCGCCGAAGACGGCGGCGTGGTCACTGCTGGCACCGGTCGGGGAGGAGCGGCGCGACACGGTATGGCTGGACATCGCAGAATTGAGTGCCCAGCAGTGGGGGCGGATCGATCTGGCGAGCGCCGATCGCATCAGCATTGACGGCCGTCTTCGGTTGCAGGCGGGCGGACAGCTGAACCTGATTGGCAGCGAGGTTGAACTGGCGGGCGACATCGGCATTGCCGGTGGCCAGCTGTCGGCGGGCAACCTGCTGGAGGTGCTGGGCAGGCCGACGGCACTGCTGCACGATGGCCGCGCACGCACCGTTATTGCCGACGGTACCCACATCGATCTTGCCGGTGAATGGAGCAACGCAGCGTTGGGAGAGCCACTGGATGCGGGTGGTGCCTGGACGGATGGCGGCCGCCTGAGCTTGGGCAACAGCCATGACGTGAGGGTGGGCGCGGGGGCGACGGTCGACGTCGAGGCCGGCGCCGCGCTGGACCTGCGCGGCAAGGGTCGTGTCGGCAAAGGGGGCAGCATCAGTCTGCAGGCGAACAGCAGCACGGTGGCAACGGACGGCAGCGGCCGGGTGCAGCTGGGCGACGGCAGCCGGTTCAGTGGCCGTGGCCAGGGCAGCGGCACGTTCTCGCTGGGCACCGGTGGCCGGGTGCGGGTGGGCGATGCGGATCCGGCCGATGCAGCCGCGCTGCAGATCGATGCCGGCCTGTTCGGCAGCGGCTTTGCCCAGTACGACATCAATGGCCATCAAGGGCTGGAGGTTGCCGATGGCACGCAGCTGGCAGCGCGCATGCCGGGCCTTCGGATCACCGCCGACGCGCGCGCCGCGACGGACCGGAAGGACGCACTGGAGCGCTGGCTGGCACCGCTCTACAGTGCCGATCCGCTGAGCGGGCTGGTCCGCCAGCGCAGCGGTGCCAGCGTGAGCCTGCGCTCGGATCGCAACAGCGTCGGCGGCGACCTGCGGGTGGGCAAGGCCGCACTGATCGAGGTCGACCCGGGGCAGGCGATCTCCCTGCTCGGCGCCGGCAACATCGACGTGGAAGGTACGCTGCGTGCGCAGGGGGGACGCATCAGCATCGACGATGTGCGCCTGCCGACCACGCTGTATGCCGGGCAGCGGAGCGAACGGACCTGGCGGTTCGCCGACGGTGCGCTGCTGGATGCCAGTGCGGATGCGGTGTCACTGGCCGATGCCGGTGGCCGCCTGCAGGGACAGGTGCGGGCCGGCGGGCGCATCGAGATCGGCGGCGCGCTCGACTGGGAGAGCTCTGCGTCGGTGGACAACCGTCCGCCTGAAGCCTTCGTCGTGCTCGAGCGTGGCGCGCAGCTGCGGGCAGCAGGCGCCTCGGCGCCGCTGGATGTCGACGGGAAGGGACGGACCCGGGTGGACAGCGACGGCGGGCAGATCGTGCTGCGTTCGGCCAACGCTCTGTACCTGGACGGCGCAATGGATGCCTCTGCCGGCGGCAGTAGCGCGCGTGGCGGCACCTTGGGCGTGGCCTTTGGTGGCAGCGTTCATGCGCGCGGTGCGAGCGAGGAAGTACTGCGCGCGCGTGGCATCACGCTCAGCCAGCGCAGCCCGGTCGACGCGGTGCTGCCGGACCGGCTGGAGTACGGGCACGCGGCGCTGTCGGTGGAGCAGATCCAGGCCGGTGGCTTCGACACCCTGTCCGTGTTCGGTGACGTCCGCGCGGAGGGCGATGTCGACCTGCGCATGGGCCAGAGCCTGCGCATCTACGGGCAGGGGCAGTCAAGCCTCGGCATGGCCGTGGCAGCACCGCAGTCCAGCGGCATTTCGCTGAGTGCTCCGCACCTGCTGCTGGCACAGTCGCACTGGCAGTCGCTGCCGGGTGAGAACCTGGTGGTTACCGATACCGTGGCGTCGGCCGCGGAAGGCGACCACGTGCTGTCGGCGAGGGCTGATCTGATCGACATCCGTGATGTCACCTGGCTGCCCGGCTTCAACCAGGTCGTGCTGGACAGCCGCAGCGACGTGCGGCTGCTCAACGCGGTGTCCAACGGCGGATCGATCAGTGCGTTGATGGCGAGCGGGTCGATGGATGTGAGTGCCGCCCGCCTGTACCCCACCTCCGGTGCGACGGGCTATCTGGTCGCGGGTGCGTCTGCGGCGACCGTGGCGACGCCTGGATACTGGTCGGATCCGGATGCGGTTCTGCGCATCCGGGGTACGGGCACGGCGGCGACCACTCCGCCGGAGTCAGCGCTGGGCGCGTTGCAGTTGGTGGCAGCGACCGTGCAGCAGGGCGGAAACGTGCAGGCGCCGATGGGGGCGCTGCAACTGGGCGGCCTGATCCTGGGCGGCACACGTGCCAGCCGGGTGGAGCTGTTGCCGGGCAGCATCACCTCCACCAGTGGCGCAGGTCTGGCGCTGCCCTACGGCGGTACCGTGGACGGCGTGTCGTGGAGAAGAGGCAGCAGCAGCCTGGAATCACTGACGCCGGGTGGCATTGCGTCCAAGGGCGTGACCGTAACCGCCAACGATGTGGATGTGCATGCCGGTGCGCTGCTGGACGTGTCAGGTGGCGGCGAACTGACCGGCGCGGCATTTGTCTCAGGCCGCGGTGGCTCCGTCGACGTGCTGCGCACTGCGCTGGCCGATGCCAACCCGCGCTATGCGTTCAGTGCCTCCGGCAACCCGGTGTACGCGATTGTGCCGGGACGTGCCGGCAGCTTCGCACCCAGCAGTGATGATGGCTTCGCTGCTCCAGCGGTGGGCCAGCAGATCACCGTACCCGCCGGCGTTCCCGGCCTGCCTGCGGGGACCTACACATTGCTGCCGGCCAGCTTCGCGCTGCAGCCGGGTGCATTCCGCGTCGAACTGGGCGCGACGGGAACCTCCGGCGTACCGCAGCCGATCCAGACCGGCACCGGGGCCTGGCGCGTGTCCGGCCAGCAGGGATCGGCACTGGGTGGGGTGGCGTCGCCGCTGCTCACCGACATCCTGCTGACGCCGGCGGCGGTGGTGCGCCGGCATTCCGGCTACAACGAAACCAGCTACAACAGCTTCGTGCAGGCCACCGCCGACCGTCGTGGCGAGGCGCGCGGCTGGCAGACCATCGATGCGCTGGGGCTGACCCTGGCACTGGGTGAAGGCGCTGGCCGCGAGGGAACCGCGGCCATCGACTTCGCCGGCACGGCGCGCTTCTCCGCGGCCAATGAAAAGGGACGCGGCGGCACCCTGGTGGCCACGCTCGCCAGCCCGGCCGTGGGTTCGCTGGAGGTCGCCGCTGCCGGCAGTCCGTCGCAGGCGCACGATCGCGGCGCGACCTTCACCGACGACGCACTCAATGCGCTGCGCCCGGAGCGCATGGTGATCGGCGGACAGTTCAATGAGACGGCTTCGCTGGTGGCGGTGTCCGGCGCGGTGCGCGATGTGGCGATCCGCTCCGGTGCGACCCTGCAGGCGCCGGAGATACTGGTGGCTGCGGCGTCCGGTGGCAGCGGCATCCTGGTCGAAGCCGGGGCGACACTCGATACCTTGTCTTTCGCACGCGACACCGCGTCCGCGCCGACCGTGCCCTATCAGGTCAATGGCGGCCTGCTGGCCGTCTCGAACCAGCGCCTGAACCTGATCACCGGTACGACCGGCGTGGCGGCAGGGCCGGTCGCGATCGACATCGGCGGCTGCCAGACGGACTGCGAAGGCGAGGCACGGCTGGTATCCGATGGCAGCATCGGGGTGGCCACCGATGGCGTGCTGCAGATGCGCGATTCCGCCCGTTATGGCACGCGCCAGCTGGGCGTGAGCATGGCGGCGCTCAACCTCGGCAGCGCCGAGGCGATCGCGCAGGCGGCGGCCGCAGGGGCGTTGCCAAATGGCATGACCATGAACCAGTCCGTGCTGCAGCAGCTGCTGCGCGGCAATGATGCCACCGGCGCACCGGCGCTGGATACGCTGAGCCTGGTCGCACGCGATTCGGTCAACGTGTTCGGCAGCGTCGACCTGGATGCGCGCGACAGTGCCACCGGCCGCGGTGGCCTGCAGACGCTGGTACTGGGCGCGCAGGCCATCCATGGCTATGGTGCGGCGAGCGACCGTGCGCGCATCCTGGTGGACACACTGGTCTGGGACGGTTCGCTGGCGGCGACGCAGGCGGCGGGCAGCGATGCATCGGTGCCGCCGGCCGATCCCATGGTGGACCGGCTTGGCGCGGGGCAGCTGGACATCGTCACCCGCAACCTGCAGCTGGTGCGCGCCCCGTTCAGCCGTCCCAGCTCCGAGGTGCCCGCGAACCGCCAGGTGCTCGGCTTCAGCGCGCTCAACCTCAGCGCGTCCGGGCAGCTGCTGTTTTCCGCGCAGGGTACGCTGGACGTGTACCAGCAGCGCGGCGACTATCTCGCGGACAAGGGCTGGCAGTACAGCGGTGGCAGTATCGGCATCGACACGCCGCTGCTGACGGCCGATCCGGGTGCGCAGCTGCGGGTGCGGACCGGCGGCGACTTCCGTCTGCAGGGCGGCCGCGGCACGACCGGGGGCGACGCGCTGGGCAGCGAACTGAGCATCGATGCGCAGCGGATCGCGCTGGACAGCACGATCGCACTGGCCTCCGGCCGGCTGTCAGTGAACGCGCGCGACGGCATCGCGCTCGGCGGCCAGGCGGCGCTGGATCTGGCGGGACGCAGGGTTACGCTGTACGACGTGGACCGGTACAGCTGGGGCGGCGACGTGCTGCTGTCCAGCGATGCGGGTGACGTCAGCACTGATGCCACCTCACGCATCGATCTCTCGGCGCGCAACAACCGCGGCGGACGGCTGACGGTGAACGCCCTGGCCGGGCGGGCCGATCTGGCCGGTGGCATCGAGGGGGCTGCCAGTGGCCGTTACGACGCAGGTGGCACCGTGGTGCCTTACGACGGCGCAGACATCGTGGTTCGCGCCGGCACGTTGCAGGACTTCGCAGGCCTGAACCAGCGCTTGAACGCAGGCGGTGTCACCGGCGGGCGCACGTTCCGGATCGGTGAGGGTGATCTGCTGATCGGTGATGAGGTGAAGGCGCGCAGGGTCGACATCAGCCTAGACGCAGGCAGCCTGCGCGTGGCGGGGCGCATCGACGCCAGTGGCGAGCAGGTCGGCGCGATCCGCCTGTACGCACGTGACGGTCTGCAGGTGGAGGGAACGCTGGATACGCATGGCACCGGCCTGCGCGTGGACAGCCAGGGCAAGATCATCGACAGCCCGAACCGGGCCACGATCGAACTGGGCAGCGCCGCCGGCGGGATCGACATCGGCGCCGGCGCTCATCTGGACCTGCGCGCGGGGACGGCGGTGGCGGTGGGCGGCGGCCGCGGGCAGAACGACGGCGTGGCCCGCGGCACCCTGAAGATCGATGCGCCCCGCATCGGCGGCAACGATGCGGCGATAGCGGTCGCCAACGGTCTGCGCGTCGAAGGTGCGGCCGATATCCAGGTCAATGCGGTGCGACGCTATGAGGACGCGCCCTTGGCGGACACTGTCGACGTCAACGGCAACCGCGCGCAGCGCGTCACCCAGCAGTGGCTGGACCAGATCGTCGATCCGGACAACCGCGCGTGGATGGACGGCGCGCTGGCCAATGCGGATCTCCGACAACGCACGGCTGCGCTGGGCACGCATCGCCTGCGCCCCGGCGTGCAGGTCCTCGCCCGCCGCAGCGAGGCCAATCCCGGAGGTGACCTGACCGTATCCGGTGACATCGACCTGTCCGGCTACCGCTATGGGCCTGAGGCCGATCGCAATGATCCGGCGCGGCGCGGCTTCGGCGAGTCGGCGTCGCTGGTGCTGCGCGCGGAGGGCAACATCAACGTGCACGGCAGCATCAACGATGGCTTCGCGCCGCCACCGGCCAATCCGGACGAGGCAGGATGGCAGTTGCATGAGAGCCGCAACGGCACCGCCGGTCACACCCCGTTCGGCGGCGACCTGGTGGTGCCGGTGGAGGGCGTGAGGCTGCAGCCCGGTACGGAGTTCCGGGCCGGTACCCGCCTGAACTATGACGTGCCGGTCGAATCGGTAACGCTTCCGGTCGGTACCGTGCTGCCCGCGCCGATGGTGATCTCGCAGAACCTGCGCCTGCCCGCGGGCACGGTGCTGGGTGCGGCGGTGACCACCGACTCCGGGCAGACGCTGGCGGCGGGCACCGTGCTGCAGGAGCCGCTGGTGCTGGCGGCCGGTGCGCGACTGGGGGCCGGCTTCCGCCTGCGCAGCGATGTGCAGATGGCCGCCCAGGACTGGCCGGCCGGCGCGATGCTGCCGGTGACCCTGCGCCTGGCACGGGAAGTCGAGCTCAAGGTGGGTGCGTACATACCATCGTTGACCAAGGTGGAGCTGCCCGGCGACGCATCGGTGAACCTGCGTCCTGCCGACGCCAACGGCAACCAGGGACGCAACTGGGCGCTTGCCCCGATGCTGGCCGAAGGTACGACATCGTGGGACATGACACTGGTGGCGGGGGCTGACAGCGACGCCGCGGATCCGCGTTCGCGACGCTGGGGAAGCGACGGCAGCGTGGTGCTTGCCGATACCCATCAGGGCTCGGTCGGCACCGTGACGACCGAGATCATCTGGGTGGGCGACCGGGTCCTGACCGAACAGGCGTCACTGGACTGGATGGGCGACACCTCCTATGCCGGCCGTCCGATTTCCGAGCTGGCAGACATGTTCGGCTTCAGCGAGGATGAGTTCTGCGCGCTTTCCGATGGCTATTGCGGCCCCGCGCCGCGACAGGTCGCCGCGCAGGGTTCGCTGGATTTCTGGGGCGATGAATCCTATGTCGGCACGCCGGCAAAGGACTTCGCCGAGCTGTTGGGCATGACCGAGGACGAATTCTGCGGAATGGCACCGGGCTACTGTGCCGGCGGTGGCACCCAGACCGAGGTCACCACCTACGGCAAGCGCGCCGGTACACCGGCCTGGAGTGTCCTGCGCACCGGCAAGGGCGACCTGGAACTGCTCGCGGCGGGCGACGTTGCGATGAAGTCCGGGTTCGGCGTCTATACCGCCGGTACGCCCAGCTCACTCGGCGAGGGCCGTGACGCCGCGTTTGATTCACCGCGCGCGGCGGCGCCCTGGAACACCGCGCTGCTGGGTGAGAACCTGGTGCCGGGCAGCTATGACGCCGCAATCGCGGGATACCAGGCCTGGTATCCCGATCATGGCGGCAACCTGCGCGTCGAGGCCGGACGCGATATCGTCGGTGATGTCTGGACCGCGCGCGCGGAGTCGGGCACCAGTGAGCGCGACTGGGCGCTGTACTCCAGTGCCGCGGTCGGCAATTGGCTGTGGCGGCAGGGAACCGGCAGCACCACCGGCGTGGAGCCGGTGCCGACCAGCTGGTGGATGAACTTTGGCGCCTACACCAACGTGTCCGCTGCTGCTGGCGCCTCTCCGCGGATGGTCGGCTTCACCGGCTTCGGTACATTGGGCGGCGGCAACTTGACGCTGGAGGCCGGGCGTGACGCCGGCGTGCGCGATGCGATAGGTGACGCGCTGGACTCGACGATCGCACCGCGCTCGGGTGCGATCATCGCGGCGGTGGGATCGACCGGCCGGGTCAGCGATGGCCAGCTGCACCTGACCGGCGGCGGCGACCTGCAACTGCGTATCGGTGGCGCACTGAATCCGAATCTGCGGGCGACGTTCTCCAGCCTCAATGCCTCCAGGGCGGGACAGAATCTCGATCTCAACGGTACCTTCATCAACCTGCGTGGCAGCCTGCTGCTCGATGCGGGACGCATCGGTGCAATGGGCGTCACCCTGGACAGCTACGGGACGCTGG
The DNA here is from genome assembly GCF_056760395.1 of Stenotrophomonas sp. STEN009. NCBI lineage: Bacteria > Pseudomonadati > Pseudomonadota > Gammaproteobacteria > Lysobacterales > Lysobacteraceae > Stenotrophomonas > Stenotrophomonas sp. STEN009. Next base: position 109,252 of record NZ_JBRRES010000002.1, read on the forward strand.
GCCAGCTGCGTGCGGCCGATCTGTTCGCCGCCGACGCCGCCCGCCCGATGGGCGGGCCGGTGCTGGTGCTGGGCGATGCGGTCGCACAGCTGCAGGCGCGGGGCGATGTCGTGCTCGGCGGCGTCGCCGATGCCGGCCGGGTTCCACTGGCCAACTACAGCACGGTGGTGCAGGACAACGGCAGCCGCGCTGCGGGCAGCACCTGGTTCTCCCTGTGGACCGCCAACACAGCCGTGGATCTGTTCAGTGCCGGTGGTGACCTGGCGCCGGGCCTCGCCGGGCCGGAGAACGTGACCGGCAGCAATCTGTGGCCCGAGCAGGTTGCGCTGGCACCGGGCAGCCGGGAGGAGCTGCTGAACTACTGGCTCTATCCTTCGCGCTTCAGCGCCGTTGCCGCCCAGGGTGACATCAAGCTGGACCGGATCAGTGCCGTGACGGGGACGCAGGATGTGATCCTGCTGGCGCCCTCGGCCACCGGGCGGCTGGACGTCCTGGCCGGCGGCAGCATCTTCGCCCGCAGCGGCGCGACCCAGATCACGCGCTCGGGCGCGGATGCGCGCCTGCCGGGGCCGTTCGACCCCGCATTCGTTGCCGAGCAACGCGATGCCAGCGGTAATGTGACGCGTCCGCGGCACAACCTGTCGGTCGATGGCAACATCGCCTCGCCGGAGGCATCGCTTCCGCTGTTCGCGTTCGGCCCGGGTACGCCGTTGTCCACGGTCTCCTCGGCACTGGCACCAAGCCGCTTCTACGCCGTGCAGGGCGACATCATCGGCCTGGCGACAGGCGCCCAACGCACGCTCGACGGCACCGCCTGGCAGCGCACGCAGCTGAACTGGTTCGAGGCAGCAGGCGCGGTGCAGCTGCGGGCAGGGCGGGACATCCTCGGCGTGTCGATGACCGCGTTGAACAGCGCGCCCACCGATATCACGGTGGCGGCGGCGGGACGTGACATCGTGCATCTGGACGCGACGATCGCCGGCCCCGGCAACGTCGAGATCAGTGCCGGCCGCCAGCTGCGCCAGGAAGAGGCGGGCAGCATCGTCAGCCTCGGTGGCATCGTGCAGGGTGACACCCGTCCGGGTGCCAGCATCGCGCTGACGGCCGGCAACCAGCAGATCGATTTCGCCGCCCTGCGTGCCCGCTATCTGGATCCCGCAAACCTGGCCGATCCCGCGCAATCGCTTGCGTCGCAGCCGGGCAGGGCAGTCAAGGTCTACGACCAGGAACTGAAGCAGTGGCTGCAGCAACGCTTCGGCATGGCCGCCGATGGCGAGGCAGCGCTGGCAGCGTTCGATGCGTTGCCGCAGGAACAGCAGCGCATCTTCCTGCGGCAGATCTACTACGCCGAGCTGCGCGAAGGCGGACGCGAGTACACCGATGCGGAAGGGCCGCGCTTCGGCTCCTATCTGCGCGGGCGCGAGGCCATCGCCACGCTGATGCCGGACAGGAATGCGGCCGGTGCGACGATCGACCGAACCGGCGATATCGTGATGTACGGTGGCTCCGGTGTGCGCACCGAGGCGGGCGGCAACATCGAACTGATGGCACCGGGAGGCCAGATCGTGGTGGGTGTACAGGGGGTGGTGCCGCCTGCCAGTGCCGGCCTCGTCACCCAGGGGCAGGGCGATATCCGCCTGTTCAGCCAGGACAGCGTGCTGCTGGGCCTGTCGCGGGTGATGACCACCTTCGGTGGCGACATCCTGGCGTGGTCGGAACAGGGCGACATCAATGCCGGTCGCGGCTCGCGCACCACGCTGTTGTACACACCGCCACGGCGCGTCTATGACACCTGGGGCAATGTGATCCTGTCGCCCCAGGCGCCGGCCAGTGGTGCGGGCATTGCCACGCTCAATCCGATCGCGGAAGTCGCGCCGGGTGATGTGGATCTGATCGCGCCGCTGGGCACCATCGATGCGGGCGAGGCGGGCATCCGTGTGTCGGGCAACATCAATCTGGCCGCGCTGCAGGTACTCAACGCGGCCAACATCCAGGTGCAGGGAGACAGCAAGGGCCTGCCGGTGCTGGCATCGGTGAACGTCAACGCGCTGGCTTCGGCCAGCGCCGCCGCCAGCAGTGCCAGCCAGGCGGCGCAGGATGTGATCCGCAAGAGCCAGGAGGATGCCCGGCGCAACCAGCCTTCGGTGATCAGCGTGCAGATCCTGGGCTTCGGCAACGCCAGCAGCAGCATCAACCCGCCGGCACGCGGCACGACCGCGGCCAGCGGCTACGACGTAGATAGTGCTTTCCAGTTCCCGCAGGCCCGCGAACCGCAGGCGCGTGGAGAGGGTGGCACACAGCGGCGATAGTTGCCGGGGGTGATCCACGCGGTGCGTGGCGATCCGCAATCGGGCCCGCTTCCACGGAGCGGTGGCGGCCCCGCCAGGGCGGCCGGGGGGGGCGGGCCCCCCCCTGGGGGGTGGCGCCCCCCCCCCGGGCCCCCCGGGGGGGGGCCCCGCCCCGGGTGGCCGGGATGGCGGACGCTGCGCCCCGGATGACGTGGGTCGACGGCGTGCAGCTGCGTTTGCGGCTAGAGTTCAAGGACGCGACGGTAGCTCAACGGACCGCGGCCATCACGCAGCCGCAGCCTCAGTTCCAACCCGGTGGCCGGCAGCAGCACGCCCTGACTGGGCAGCGTCGTCCAGCCGGCGCCCGGCTGCCAGGCGCGCACATCGAAGAACTGGACATCGTGCGCTACGGCCAGCCCGCGTGACTGCTCAGGTGGCGGCAACGGATAGCGATCCGATGGCGGCCCGCTGGCCCGCCACAGGGTATTGCCCTGGCGCCACCAGCGCACCCGCTGCCAGCGCAGCCCGTCGCTGCCGACGCTGCGGGTGATCTCCAGCGCGAAACTGCCGTCGGCCTGCCGTTCGCTGACCAGCGCCGGCGGCAGCAGCCGCTGTGGCTCGTCAGCGGGGCGTACCGCACCATTCATCAGGGCATCGTCCGCACGCATCTCGATGTCGCGCTGGAACTGCTGCAGCACCCGCAATGCGGCATTGGTGCCTGCATCAGCCTGGCGCAGTCGCTGGTCACTGGTGGACACGCTGTCCAGCGCACGCCAGCAGATCACGGCCAGCACGCCCATGAGGGTGATCGCGATCATCACTTCGATAAGGGTGAAGCCCTGCACGCGCCGTTTCACGGTGCAGCGGTCCATGGCAGCAGCATGCGTGCCAGCGACTGCGTTGGTGCATCCTCCGCCACCACGATGAGCTCCAGCTGAGGCTGCCCGTCGCTGCCGCTGCCCAGATGCTGCCGCACCAGGAAGCGGCTGCGACCCTGCACGCAGCGCTGCTGCACATCCGCGGGCGGTTGCGCGGCCAGCCGCAGTTCCTGCCAGCGGTCCTGTGCGCACAGCAGTGCCAGACGTCGGTCGCGCAGCCGCGACTGGTCATCGGTTGCCACTGCCACCGAGCGCATCACCGCCGCCAGCGCGACTGCCACGATGGCCAGTGCGATCAGTACCTCGATCAAGGTGAAACCCCGCCGCGGCCGCATCACTGCACGACCTGCAGCTGTCCACTGCCGTCGTCGCGAAGGCGCAGCTGTCGCCCCTGCAGCGACAGCGCCAGCTCCCACGGCACGCCGATCCATTCCGGACTCAGTTCGATGGCTGCCGCCGGCTGTACGGCGATGCCCGGGCTCTGCCACCGCTGGGGGCGCAGCAGGTCGTCGCGCTGCACGTCGGTCCAGCGGTCGCCCTCGCGTCGGCTGAAGCGGTAGCCCTCGGCATCCGCCTGCCAGCGGAGGCTGCGGCCATCGATGCGGGCCTCATCGCGTGCCAGCTGCAGGCGTTGCGCCAATCGCTCGCCTTCCTGACGGAGCTGGCGCGCAGGATCGAGCAGTGTGCCCAGGCCCAGGCCGATGGCCGTTGTACAGATGCCGATGATGACCAGCACCACCATCAGTTCCAGCAGGGTGAAGCCGCGCGGGATGCGCCGCATCGACATCGCCTCCTGTGCCTGCCGATCGCGGACAGGGTAGCGGCGGATGATGAAACAAAAGCGTCAGCGGCGACTGCTAGCGTGGTGGCCGTCAATGTCGACGAAGGTGCGGAACATGGACGGCAGGCGCTGGGATCGCAATCACCTGCTGACACTGCTGGCGGCGACGCTGCTGCTGGCCGTGATGGCCTACTGGGGCATTGCCCTGCTCGCTGCAGGACCACCCGCGGCGGCCAGCGCGGTAAGGCCGTCGACACCGGCCCGGCCACCGTTCGACGCTGCGGCCAGCGCTCCGCTGGTGCGGCTGCTGTCACCGGGTGCGATCCACACCGAGGTAGTGGTACTGGGTGTGATGGCCAGCGCGCACGCACCGCTGGCACTGCTGTCGGTCGATGGTGGCGCTGTCGATGCCTATGTGCCGGGGCAGCGCCTGGGACCGTCCACGGTACTGGCCGGCATCGGCGCAGAGACCATCGAACTGCAGCAGGCGGGGCGGTCGCGCAGCCTGCCGGTGCCCGCGCTGCCGCCCGTTCCTGCCGACGGCATCGTGCCTGCCGCTGCGGGGCGGCACTGAGGCGCGATCAGCGAGAGGGGCGCTGCGGTGTCACCGAGCGACCAAAGGCGTCGCCCATCCGTTGCCGGGTGCCTTCCAGGTTGTACTGCATGAGCTGGTTGCCGGGCTGCCGCATCAGCCGCTCCGACTCGGGCAGGCGCGGTGATCGTGCACGTGGCGGTGCCGGTGCGAGCCTGCGCTGCAGACATTCCCAGGCCGGAATGCGCTCTCCGTTGACCTGCACGTCGATGCAGGGCGGTGTGTCCGCGCGCGTTGCGCGGTCATCGGCGTGCGCAATCGGCATCGCGATGGACGCGAGCAACGCCACGGCAGGCCAGCGCCATGCAGTCAGGATCATGCTCATCTCCTATCTCCCGCCACCCCATGTCGGCTGCTTCATGGACGGGTGGCGGGCGCAGTGTCCGCCTGCGTGCATTCCGCCGCCGTCAACAGATGACAGTGCTGTCACAAAACTGTTGGCGGCTTTGACGCGCCCTGCACGTCCTGTGGGTAGACCCACGCGCCGCTCCCTGGCCACTTCCTTCGATACGACGCGATGCCTTCAATGACGCCTGTTCCGTGCCGAGCTGTCCGACTCCCGCTGCGCCTGCGTCCGCGGGCACTCGCGCTGGCCGTGGCGTCCCTGCCATTGCCGCTGCTCGCGCAGGATGCCACGCCGGCGGCCAGGGTGAACATCAACGAGTACATCGTGCGCGGCAACACCGTACTTGATCCGCGTCTGATCGAGCGCGCCGTTGAGCCCTATCTCGGCCCGGGCAGGACGTTGGCCGACGTCGAGCAGGCGCGCGATGCAGTCAGCGCGCTGTACCAGCAGGCGGGATACCAGTCGGTGTACGTGGAACTGCCCGAGCAGCAGGTCAGTGCCGGCGTGGTGCTGCTGAAGGTGCAGCAGACGCCGATCGGCGAACTGCGCGTGGTCGGTGCGGCGCCTGCTGCGGCGGCGCGGATCCGCGCACGGGTACCGGCGCTGGCCGAGGGCCAGGTGCCGGATTTCGACCGGGCGCAGAAGGAACTGACCGCGCTCAACGAAGGCGGTCGCCGCCAGGTGATGCCGCTGGTCCGTGAGGGAAAGACGCCCGGCACGATGGACGTGGACCTGCAGGTGGAAGAAAAGTCGCCCTGGCGAGCGAGCGCCGCACTCAACAATGACCGCAGTGCCGACACCGAGAAACTGCGCCTGAGTGCCTCGCTGGCGCATGACAACCTGTGGGGACGCGGGCACAGCGCCAGTCTCGGCGTGTTCCTCGCTCCGCAAGATACCGATCAGGCCAAGGTGTTCTCGGCGTCGTACACGCTGCCGTTTGAAGGCAGCGCCTGGAGCCTGGAGGCATCGGGCTATACCTCCGACAGCCGTGTGCTCAATGCCGGCGGCCAGGGGGGCGCGGGAACCGGCACCAACGTGATCGGCAATGGTCATTCGATCGGCCTCAAGCTCAATTACCGCCTGCCCGGCAGCACTGCATGGTGGCGGCAGCTCAGCCTCGGCGTCGACTTCAAGGACACCGAGGAGGACACCTGGATGGGCAGCGACAACCTGAAGACTCCCCTGAAGTACGCACCGCTCACGCTGGCATTCGTGGGTGTGCGCCAGGGCGAACAGGACCAGCTGAGCATCAGCACGCAGCTGGTGGCCGGAACCCGCCGCCTGTTCGGCTATGGCAGCAATGGGTACGACTTCAGCCAGAAGCGGGCGTGGGCCGATCCCAGCTTCGTGGCACTCAAGGCCGATGTGTCGAATACGCATACCTTCGGCAGCGATTGGCAATGGTATGCACGTGGGGCCCTGCAGGTGACCGATGCGCCACTGGTCTCGGCCGAGCAGTTCGCCGCCGGTGGCATGTACACCGTGCGCGGCTACCTGTCGGCCGAGGCGATCGGTGACTACGGCGGTGTGGCGAACCTGGAATGGCGCACCCCGGCATGGCCGCTGTGGAGCGGCAGCCAGCTTCGCGTGTACAGCTTTGCCGACGCGGCCTACCTGCGCCTGCGGCGGCCGCTGCCCGAACAGCGCGACCAGTACAACCTGGCCTCGGTCGGGCTCGGCGCGCAGCTGCGCCTGGGAGATCACCTGCAGTTGCGCCTGGACTATGCGTGGCCCTATGCCGATGGGCCGGTGACCCGCAAGGACGACCCGCGGCTGCATTTCAACATCAGCACCAGTTACTGACCCTTCCCTTGAACATGCGTTCTCCGGAGACCCCTCGCATGGACCGTTTGCTTTCCCGGATGTTGCTGCTGCTGGCCGCGCTGATCGCGCTGCCCGCCGCTGCGGCCGATGCCAGCTGGTGGCAGGCCGAATGGAAATACCGCAAGCCGATCACGATCGACGCAGGCCCGCAGGGTGCCGGTCTGGCAGGCGATCCCGGTCGAACCCCGCTGCTGCTGCGCCTGCATACGGGCAACTTCGGTTTCGACGGCACCCAGGATGCCGGCAGCGATCTGCGTTTCGTGTCGGCGGACGGGCGCACCGTGCTGGCGCACCAGATCGAACAGTTCGACCCGGCGCTGGGGCTGGCCCTGGTGTGGGTGGATGTGCCGGCCGTCAGCGCCGCCGCACCTCAGACGATCTGGATGTACTACGGCAACGACAAGGCGCCGGCCAGTGGGAATGGACAGCAGGTATTCGATCCGGACTACACGCTGGTCTACCACTTCGCCGACGCCAATGCCCCGGCACGTGACACCACGGCCTACGGCAACAATGCGGGCGCAGTGGTGCCGGCCGCCGAAGGTTCGGTGATCGGTCGCGGCGTGCAGTTCGCCGGCACTGCGCTGCCGCTGCCAGCCAGTGCTTCGCTGGCGCAGGAGGCCGGCGCGCCATTGACCGTGTCCGCGTGGATCAAGCCGGGTGCACAGAATGCGGCGCAGGCCATCTATGCCCGTCGCGATGGCAGCGCGGAACTGCTGCTGGGCATCGACAACCGGGTGCCGTTCGTGCAGCTCAATGGCCAGCGCAGCACGCCTGCGCAGCCGATTCCGGAGGGACAGTGGGCGCATCTGGCGCTGACGGCAGAGAAGGGGTCGCTGCAGCTGTATCTCAATGGCCGCGTGGTGGCGCAGCTCAGCGGCGAACTTCCCGCCCTGTCCACCGCAGCGGTGGTGGGTGCTGATGCGCCGGGTGCCGAGCAGCCGCTGGCCAGCTTCGACGGTGCGCTGGATGAACTGCGGATTTCGCGGGTCGCGCGCCCGGCGGCGCTGCTGCTGGCCGATGCCACCGCGCAGGGCGCTGACTCACGCCTGATCAGCTATGGCGCCGATGAGCAGTCCACGGGCCAGAGTCACTTCGGCTTCATCCTGAAGGCGATGCCGTTCGATGCCTGGGTGGTGGTGGCCATCCTCGGCCTGATGATGCTGATGTCGTGGGCGATCATGATCGCCAAGAGCCGTCACTTCGGCCGCACCGGCAAGGCCAATGCGGTGTTCACTGATGCTTTCGGCAAGCTGGCCGGCGTGCCGCTGCGCACGCTCTCGGACATGGACCGGCAGGGCCAGGCACCGGCGGCCATGCGCGACGGTTCACTGTGGCGCATCTACCAGGTGGCCATCGATGAGATGCAGCAACGCCACCAGCGCGACGGCAACGGCGGCTATCTGAGCGCGGCGACCATCGCGGCGATCCGCGCATCGATGGATGCGGTGATGGTGCGCGAGCAGGAGGCGATGTCGCGTCGCATGAACTGGCTGTCCACCACCATCGAAGGCGCGCCCTATGTGGGCCTGTTCGGTACGGTGATCGGCATCATGCTGGTGTTCGTGGTCGCGGCGATGGCCGGTGCGGTGGACATCAACTCGGTCGCGCCGGGCATGGCGGCGGCCTTGCTGTGTACGGCCGCCGGCCTCGGCGTCGCGATCCCGGCACTGTTCGGCTACAACTGGCTGGGCGCACGCGCCGAGGCCATCGGTGCCGACATGGCCGTGTTCATCGACGAATTCGCCGCCCGCCTGGCTGAAGAGCAGGACGGGCGCGGCCCGGCCACGGTGCAGGGCTGAGGAGCGCGTCATGGCCCAGAAGGCGAAGTTCGGCATCAAGAAGCGCGAGAAGGGCATCAACGTGACGCCCTTCGTCGATGTGCTGCTGGTGGTGCTGGTGATCTTCATCCTCACCAGCAACGCCTCCATTCCCGGCATCGAGGTCAACCTGCCGAAGGCCAGCAACAGTGTGGCGCTGGAGAAGCCCAAGACCAAGGCGATCACCATCGATCCCAGCGGCCAGGTGTTCCTTGACGCCTACCCGGTGACGATGGCCGAGCTGGAGGACCGCCTGCGGACAGAGCGTGCGACCTCGCCGGACTTCCCGGTAATCGTGCGTGGCGACGCCCAGGTGCAGTACGCGCGCGTGGTCGAGGTGCTGGATCTGCTGCGGCGGCTGGAACTGGCCCAGGTTGGCCTGGTCACCGGCAAGGCACAGGGCTGAGGCATGACCGGCCCTCATTCCCCACGGCCGGAGCCCGGCATGCGTGACCGCCCGCTGCTGGTGACCGTCGCGCTGGTGCTGGCGGCGCTGCTGGTAGTGGGCGCCGTGCTGTGGTGGCTGCTGTTCAAGGACACGGCCAGCACCCGCCGCCCCGTGGTGCAGCCGCCGATGCTGGCGTTGCCACCCCCGCCGCCACCCCCACCGCCGCCGCCTGAGAAGCCCCCCGAACCGGAGACCCCGCCGGAGGAGACCCTGCCCGAGCCGGAGCCGCTGGATCAGCCGACCCCGGCCGAGGAGCCGACGCCGACGCCGGACAACGCCGACCCGGTGACCATGAACGCCGACGCGCAGGCGGGCGGTGACAACTTCGGCATCCAGGCGGGCAGTGGCGGCGGCGCGTCCGGTACCGGTCGCGGTGGTGCCGGCAATGCCACCTATGGCCGCTATCTGGGTTACCTGATGCAGCAGGCGATTGCGCGCGATGCGCGGGTCAAGCGCCTGGCCTTCCAGTTGCAGGTGAACGTGTGGCTGGCGCCGGATGGGCGCCTGGAGAAAGTAGAGCTGGTGCGCGGCAGCGGCAATGAAGAGGCCGACGCCGCCGTGCTCGACGCGCTGCGCCAGATCGGCCGGGTGGACCAGCCGCCGCCACCTTCACTGGACTTCCCCGCGCGCGTGCTTGTGCAGGGCCGCAGGCCGGGGGCGTGAACCGTGATTTCCCCGATTTCCCTTCTTCCGATGAGAACCGTGATGAACAACCACGTCCGCGCTCGAACCGACTCCCGCCCGTCGCGGCCGGCCCGACGGGCGCTGCTGTGCTGCGCTGTGCTGCTCAGCCTGGCGGCGCCGGCCGGTGCAATGGCTGCTGAGACCACCATGATCAAGCTGATCAAAGGCCTGATGGCCACTGGCGCGCTCAAGCCCGAGGACGGCCAGGCGCTGCTGGTGCAGGCCGAAGCCGAGGCAGCAGCAGCCCAGCGCGGTGCTGCCGGTGCTGCATCGGCCAGCAGTGGAGGCATCGCGCTTGAGGCGGGCGATGTGCGTGTGCCCTATGTGCCGCAGAGTGTCCGTGATGGCATCCGCGACGAAGTGCGCCAGGACGTAATGGCGCAGGCGAAGGCGGAGGGCTGGGCGGCGCCGAATGAGGTCGCCGAATGGACACAGCGCATCAAGGTGACCGGGGACGTGCGTGTGCGCAGCGAGTCGCGCTTCTATGGCGATGACAACAGCGGCATCGTCAGCAACTGGGCCGCGGTCAATGCGGGCAGTGGATTCGACACCAACACCAATACCAACCTGCAGCTGCCGCCCTTGCTCAACACCCGACAGGACCGCCGTAACCTGTGGCGCATCCGCGCCCGCCTGGGGGTCGAGGCCATGATCGGCGATCACACCACCGCTGGCATCCGCCTGGCCAGCGGCAGCAGCAATGGCCCGGTGTCCACCACCGAGCAGCTGGGGGGCGGCCTGAGCAAGAAGGACGTGTGGCTCGACCAGGCATGGCTGGCCTACAGTCCGGCTGACTGGGTGACCGTGCGTGGTGGCCGTTTCGGCAATCCGTTCTGGAGCAGCGACACCCTGTTCTCCAACGATCTGAACTTCGATGGACTGGCCGCCAACCTGAAGTACGGGTTCGGCGACGGCGATCTGGACCTGTTCGGCACCCTTGCCGTGGCGCCGCTGGAGTACACCTCGGACAGCCTGCAGAGCCGCAGCGGAGAGAAGTCGCCGAACGAGAACAAATGGCTGTCCGGCGCGCAGGCTGGCGTGAACTGGCGCTTCAACGACGACAACGCACTGCGGGCCGCACTGGGCTACTACGACTTCAAGAACATCAGCGGTCGGCTGTCCTCGCCCTGTGCCCTGTACTCCGGCGCCGTCGGCTGCGACACCGACTGGTCGCGCCCGGCGTTCATGCAGAAGGGCAACACCCTGATGCTGATCCGCGACATCGCGCTCAATCCGATGGATCCGGCCGGCACGCCGACGCCGCAGTATGTCGGCCTGGCGTCCGCCTTCCGCCTGGCCACGCTGAACCTGCGTTGGGATACCCGGCTGGCGCAGGACATCGGACTGCGCCTGGAAGGCGACTTCATCCGCAACCTGGCGTACGACACGCAGGCGATGTTCCGCCGCGCCAACAACGGCATCGTCAACAATTTCGGTGCGGGTGAAGCTCCCGGCATCGATACGTTCCGCAGCGGCGACACCGCGTGGATGCTGCAGGCAACGTTCGGCGCCACCGACCTGAAGGAGAAGGGGCAGTGGCAGGCACTGCTGGGCTACAAGCGGATCGAGGCCGATGCGCTGCCGGATGCCTACAACGATCCGAACTTCCATCTGGGTGGCACCAACGCGCGCGGCTATTACGTGGGTGGTGCCTATGCGTTGGACGCGCGCAGCTGGATCAGCGGCAAGTGGATGGCTGCCAAGGCGGTGTCGGGCCCGCCGCTGGCGATCGATGTGTTCCAGCTGGAGTTCAACACCGGCTTCTGAGCCGCCAGCGATGACGGGCCGGCACGAAACGTGGCGGGGGTGCAGCGATGCGCCCGTCTAGGGAAAGGAGACCACGCGTGGCAACAAGGAGGAGTGTGATGAGCCGTCGCAAGCTGTTCGAAAATCCCGGGACGTCCAGCCAGATGCTGGGCATCGGTCCGGCCTATGTCTCGGTGGAGGGCCTGCGCCAGCACCTGGCCGAGTTCCTGCTGTACGCCGGCCGCCCGGTGGTGATCATGCGCGGGCGCAGCGAGGTGGGCTATTTCCTGCCGTCCCGCTGCTGGCGCCAGCGTGACGACGATCCGCTGGCGGCCGCCGCGGCCAACCAGATGCTGGATGCCGCGGGTTTCCAGGCCGAGGACATCCAGCAGGTGGAGCGGGAGTTCAACGCGATGCGCCGGCGCACCGTGCTGCACCCGCGCCGTTAGCGCTTTCCGGGAGCGGCGTTCTGGCCGCGTTCGCTGGTGATGCGCGCCCCTTCGCGCATCACCAGGGTGACCGGGGTCTTCTCGACCACCTCCAGCAGTCGCTGCCATTGGGCATCGTCCAGCGCAGCGCTGGCATGCAGTATGCGGTGCACATGGAAACGGCCATCAGGATCGCGCTCCGAACGCAGTTCGGCATGGAACTCACCCAGCTCCCAGCCCTTGCGCTGGGCGTACATGCGCAGGGTGATGGCGGTGCAGGCGGCCAGTGAGGCCAGGTACAGGTCGAACGGGGCGAATCCCTTGCCCTGGCCGCCCAGCGAGGCCGGCTCGTCGGCGTTGACATCGAAGGTGCCGTTGCTGATGTGGTGCAGGTAGTTGTCAGCCGTCGAGACAATGCGTGCGTAGGCCATGGGCTTCTCCTGTGCGGGGGATGTGGGGCCGGATCAGGCGCGGTGCCGCGCGGCCATCACCGGTGATGATCGGGTGGCAGGGCTATCGTGACAATGGGACTGACGATCCCGGGAGTGGCGGGTGCCGTGGTGCGGGCTGGGCGTGATGGGGTGCCGCGCCCTACAATCACGTCCCGGACCGTCGCCATCACGCCCATCATTCCCCGGTCCGGCCTGGCACCTATGTCTCCCAATGCCCTGGCGCTGGTCGAGCTGTTGATCCGCGAGCGCCGTGCGTTGTCACGCTTCATCGCGCGCTACCTGGACCCGGCCAGCACCGAGGACACCCTGCAGAACCTGTACCTGAAGGCCAGCAGCGTGCCCGGCGATCCGCCGATCCTTGAACCGCGCGGTTACCTGTACCGCATGGCGTACCATCACGCCCTCAACCGCAGCCAGGCCGACGCACGCGAACGGCGGGCGATGGCCGAGTACGCGTGCGAGGTCGGCGATGCCGTTGGTGGTGAGCAACAGGCGCTGGACCAGGCGCAGCTGCGCGAGATCACCCGGACCATCCTTGCGCTGCCGCCGCAGGTGCGGGAGTGTTTCGTGCTCAACCGCTACCTGGGCCTGAGCGAGCGTGAGATCGCCGCCCGTCTGGGCATTTCCAAGAGCCTGGTCGGCAAGCATGTGCTGCGCGCGGCAATGCTGATCCAGCAGCACCAGCAGGGCGCACGCCGATGACCCGCAATTACCGTGGGCAGAGGCCGCCCGCCCTTGTCACAACAGTCACGCGCACCAGTTCGTGGTGCGACAGGCTACGACCATGACCACGTCCGAACCCTCGCCGCGACAGGCCAGGCATGCGTTGCGCTGGGTGATCCGGTGCAGTGCAGGCCCGTTGCCGGACCGGCAGCAGCGGGCCCTGCAGCGATGGCTGCAGGCCGATCCGCGCCATGCCTTGGCCTGGCGCCGTCAGCAGGCATTCTGGGACGGCCTGGACGCGGCTGGGCCGGAGGTGCTGGCCGCACTGCCGGCACTGACCTCCGATCGCCAGGGCCTGCGCCCGATCGCCCCGCGCAGGCGCCTGTCTTGGTGGTGGGCCAGCGTGGCCGCGGTGGTGCTGGCGGTCCCAGCCCTCCCCGGGGTCGCATTGTGGGCGCGCAGCGATCTGCGTAGCGGCGATGCACCCCGTGTGGTGCAACTGGAGGATGGCAGCACGATCGTGCTGGATGCCCGCACCGCGCTGGCCGTCGCATTCGATGGGGATCAGCGGCAACTGCGGCTGCTGCGCGGCCAGGCGTGGTTCCGGGTCGCGCATGAAGCGCGGCCGTTCCGGGTCGAGGCCGGCGGTGGTCTGATGCGCGACATCGGTACCGCGTTCAGCGTTTCGTTGCAGGACGCGGTGGTGACCGCCCAGGTCAGCGAAGGGGTAGTGGACGTACATCCCGGTGATGGCAGCCTGCAACGGCTGCATGCAGGGCAGGCACGCGCGTTCCGTGACGGACGCTGGCTGCAGCCGGTGAGCAGCCTCGCCAGCGACGCGGTGGCACCCTGGCGGCGCGGTGAGGTTGCCATCGACGATCTGAGCGCGGCACAGGCCATCGAACGGTTGGCGCGCTATCGGGCCGCACCGGTCTGGGTGCTGGGGACAAAAGCGGAGCAGATCCGCGTCAGTGGCCTGTTCCATCTGCGCCAGCCGGACCCGGCCATCACCGCAGTGGCGGCCCAGGCGGGCCTGCGCGTGCAGCGGCTGCCGGGTGGCGCGCTGGTGGTCTGGTGATGCCGGCAGGGTTTAGATCGCGATGAAAAAAGCCTGAAAAAAGCGTGGGCAGCCTGCAGCGTGCGCTGTCTATAGAGGTACAGCCAGAGCGAAACACCGTTTTTCCTCAAGCCAGACACACCACCGGCAGCAGCTGTGCCCGTGGTTTCCCCACGCTTGAGGAGTTCCGTCCATGCCGTCCACGGCGTCTGCCTGTCACCGTCGCGCCACCACACTGGCCCTGGCCATCTGCACCGCACTGCTGCCGCTGGCCCGGGTGCCGGCCGCGCAGGCGCAACCCAGCACAGCGGCGGCGCTGCGCCAGTACGCCATCCCGGAGCAGTCGCTGGCAGACGCGGTACGCGCGTTCGGGCGCCAGGCCGATGCGCAGGTGGTGTTCCGCAGCGACCTGGTCGAAGGGCGTCGTTCCAGCGCAGTGCAGGGCCAGTACAGCCAGATGCAGGCGCTGCAGCGGCTGCTGCAGGGCAGTGGGGTGCGTGCCCAGCGAGGCCTGGATGGCACCTGGAGCCTGCGCGCCGCGGCGGACGCAGCGCAGGCATCGGCCGAGGGGGAAGGGGTGCGGGTGACCGATACGCTGGACGTCGCCGGTCGCCTGCAGCCGGAAGGCGGCGAAGCGCGCGATCGCCGTGGCTATGACGACGTGTTCGCGCTGGACCTGACCACGGTGTATTCGGGGCGGGACCGGGTGGAGCGCTTCCGCGGCGCCAACCCGGCCGACGTGGTCAAGGATCTGGTCGGCGTTTTCAGCGGCGATGCGCGCAACAGCGGCGCGCTGGACATCAACATCCGCGGCATCCAGGGGCCGGGGCGGGTGCCGGTGAGCATTGACGGCGGTGAACAGGCCCTCACGGTCTGGCGGGGCTACAACGGCGTCAGCAACCGCAACTACATCGATCCCAACCTGATCGGTGGCATCCAGGTCATCAAGGGGCCCGGCCTGGTGCGTGACGTGCACAGCGGCATCGGCGGCGCGCTGGTCATCAGGACCATCGACATCGATGACGTCGTGCCGGCAGGCGAACGCTTCGGCGGGGAGCTGAAGATAGAAGGCAGCAGCAACGCGGTGGCGCCACGCCTGCCACGCCTCCACAGCGGCGAGGACTACCGGACGGTGCCGGGTTTCCCGCAGGGGTCGCCGAACTCGCCCTATGACGACCGTACCCTGGTGGTGCCGGTGCAGTCGCGCAGCGGCAACAATCCATTCGATGGCGAGGACCAGGCGTGGCGACTGGCGCTGGGCCTGCGCGGCGAGACGGTGGACGTGATGGCGGCCTATGCCTGGCGCCGGCGTGGCAACTATTTCTCCGGCAGCCAGGGCAGCGACTACTACGACCAGGACCCACGCGAGCAGTACGAGTACCAGGGCATCGACTACATCACCACGCTGGCCCGCTACTTCAAGCCGGGTGATGAAGTGCCCAATACGTCGAGTGAACAGGAGTCGTGGCAGCTCAAGGCGACGTGGCAGATCAATGACGACCAGCAGCTGAAGGCGAGCTGGCGGCACACGCTCTCGCACTACGGCGAGATCATGCCTTCGCGCATCCTGTCGGCGCCGGACTACGGCCGCATCCAGTGGCCGTTGAGCCGCGTCGACTCGGATGCCTGGAACCTGGAGTATCGCTGGCAGCCGGCCGGCAGCCGCTGGCTGGATCTGTATGCCAATCTGTGGCGCACCGAAACCGACAGCGATACCTATACCGCGGGCGGCTTCCCCAACTTCGCGCCGGGCAATCCGCAATGGGACCCGGAAGCCAGCCCGATCCTGCGCAACACCGCTCTGGCCAACGCGCGCAACGATCGCACCGGCCTGACGGTCAGCAACCGCTTCGCGTTGCACTCCAGCCTCGACCTGACCGTAGGGGGCAACTGGCAGTACGAGAGCCTGGGTTCGCGCGATCCCTACTTCGGCACCACTGATGGCTGGCGCATGTTTCCGCGTGCCGGCCGCCGCCAGGAGGGCGAGGGCTACCTCAACCTGGAATGGCGGCCGCTCGATGTCCTCACCCTCAACGCCGGCGTCCGCTACAGCCGCTACTGGGCCTTCGACGACTTCCTCGACGCGCACCCGGAGCTTCTGACCAAGGGGGTGGGCAGCAAGCAGGCTACCTATCGGGTCAACGAGCTGCCCGAGCGACCGGCCAGCCTGCAGGCAGAGATCGATGCGCTGGAAGCAGAACGCGAGTTCTGGGAGAGCATCGGCATGGGCTCGGTGATCGATGATTCGATCCGGGGACTGCTGGCCTATTACGAAACACCGCAGGCAGTGGAGCACAACATCGCGTGGCTGCCCGACGCCAACGGCAACTATGCCCGTGCCACCAACCCGTGCCTCAACGGCGAGGTGGCTGCGATCCCGGGCGTACTGCCGTTGTTCGCCGGCAGCGACCTGGTCTGCAGCATCGGCAACACCGTGCAGGCGCGGCCGGTGGATGGCAGCAACCGGCGCCAGCGCGATCACGCGTGGCTGCCCACTTTCTCGGCGACGGCGCATCTGTCGCCTGCCGCGCGCATCTACCTGCGCTACAGCGAAGCAGTGCGTTTCCCGAGCATGTTCGAAAGCACCATCGCCTTCTCCAGCAGCCTCAACCCGCTGTATGACCTCAAGCCGGAGCATGCCTACAACTACGAGCTGGGTTACGTGCACGACCTGTCGGCGCTGTTCGGAAACACCGCCGACGCCGACGTCAAGCTGGCCTATTACGTGCACAAGACCCGCAACGTGATCGAGCGCGATGCCTACTTCCTGTTCGACAACATCGACAAGCAGACCATCCGCGGCATCGAACTGCAGGCGCGCTTCGACAACCGCCGCTTCTTCACCGATCTGGGCATCGCCCGCACGCTGGAGAACGAGGTCTGCGACGAGAGCAGTGCCGTGCTGCTGGATGCCAACCGTGGCCTGGTCCCGAACTGCGTGCAGGACGGGTTCGTCAGCGGCTACCTGCTGACCCAGGCGATTCCGAAGCTGTCGGTCAACGCGTCACTGGGCACCCGCCTGTTCGACGAACGACTGGAGCTGGGCAGCCGCATCATCCACTACCGGCGCCACGAAAACCCGGACCTGCAGGCCTACCGCGACCGGTTGCTGGCCGGTGGCAGCAGCCTGCTCTGGCAGAACGTGCCCTTCACCTGGGGAAACATCACCACGGTGGATGCGTATGCGCGCTGGCGCTTCAACGAGCACGCCAGCGTGGAGCTGGTCGGCAGCAATCTCGGCAACCGCTACTACGTCGACCCGGCCACGCGGTCCACGCTGCCGGCGCCGGGCCGCACCCTCAAGCTGGGCATCACCGCACGCTTCTGAGCACCTGCATTCAAGCGTTGTACCCGTAGTTCCCTCAACCCAAGGAGCAACACCATGAAAATGATCTCCCGTTCCGTCCTGGCGGTCGCCGCCTCCTTCGCCCTGGCCGGCGCGGCGCAGGCAGCCGACATCGTCGGTGCGGCCAGCCCGGTGACCGATGCCGAGCTGTATGTCGCCGTCGGTGATTCCCAGGTCAACGGTGGCCCGCACTCGGCCGGCAAGGCCGGTATCGGCGTCGGCACCGTGTCCAACGCCCGTCGCGTCGATTTCCAGGGCCTGGCCAGCTATTCGGTGCCGACCACCATCAATGGCACCACCGTGCGCACGCTGGCCATGCCGATCACCGGTGCACCGGGCAGCCACGCGGGCATGGGCCACTTCAACTTCGTCAAGGTCGGCAGTGGCGATGTCTGGTTCGGTGAATGGTCCAAGGACGGCGCCGCAGGTGGCTTCAACAACCGCCAGGTCTACTTCGTCGGCGACCGTGCCGGCACCACCCTGCCGGCCGGCGTGGCCACCTACAGCGTGGCTGGCCTGAACAAGTTCAACGGCAGCAACCTGCTCAGCGGAACCTTCCGCGCCAACTTCGGCACCGGCACTCTGCTGGGCGGCCTCAGCGGCGGTGGCCTGTCGGTCAACATCAACGCCACCATCAACAGCGCCACCGCCTCGTTCGCAGGCGCGGCCACCGCCAACGGTTCGGTCAGTGGCACCACCCAGGGCCAGTTCTTCGGTGCCAATGCCGCCACCCTGGCCGGTATCGCCACCTTCGCCGGCAACAGCCAGTACGACACCGCCTTCGGCGGCAGCAAGAACTGATCGCCACGCCCCTGACGGGGCAGGGCAGGGACAAGCCGCGATCCGCCAGTCCCTGCTTCGGCCCGCTGCATCGCTTCACACCGGATCGACCATGCGCCTCCCTCTTTTCTGCCTCCTTCTGCTGGCGCTGACCGCCACGGCGCACGCCCAGCAGGATGACCTGCGCCGCGTGCTGGAGCAGGGCAACGACGTGCGCCATCAACGCCAGGACCAGCAGCGGCTGCAACAGGCCGAACCGGATCGGCCGACCGTCACCCTCGATGGCCGGACCCTGCGCGTGGAGCGCACGGTCGACGACCTGGGCCAGGCGCTGTACCTGTCGTTGCAGCACCAGCAATGGCCCGCCGCGCAGGCCTTCCTGCACGAGTACATTGAACTTCCCGGCCATGACCCGCTGCTGCGCCACTACGCGCAGGGCGCGCTGGCGCGGGTTGCGGGCGAGCATCATCGCGCGGCCCTTGAGTACGAGGCCCTGCTGGCCCGGCAGCCGGATTTCCTGCCTGCGCGGCTTGAACTGGCGCGGGTCTACGCCGAGGACCAGCGTGACCGGGAGGCGACGTCGCTGTTCACCGCGATCGCCGCCGACATCGATGACCGCGACCCTGCCACCGCCGGCGTGCGCGGCCGGGTGCAGGGGTATCTGCAGGCGCTACAGGCGCGGCGGCGCTGGAAGGGCGCACTGTCCGCCGGACCTGCATGGAGCGACAACATCAACCGCAGTTCGGCCAGCCGCACCTGCCTGTTCGGCGTGGGCGAGGACTGCATCATCGAGCGCAGGTTGCCCGATGCCCAGCGCGCACCGGGGGTGGACTACGACGGCAGCCTGGAACGCCGCTGGGCACTGGCCGGCCACCACGGCCTGTATGTGCGCGGGTTGGCCTTCGGCCAGGCATGGAAAGACAACCGCGCCTACAACGAACTCAACGCCACTGTGCAGGTGGGCTACAGCTGGCGCAGTGCGCGGCACACCCTGCTGCTGGCCCCCGGCTACGACTATCAGGCACTGGGTAACCGTACCCTGCAGGGCGCCGCAGGCGCGCATGCGGAATGGCAATACGCACTGGACCCGCGCAGCCTGCTGAAGCTGGAGGCGGACTGGAAGCGCCAGCGCTATCGGCAACCGGGGCTGGCCGACAACTACGATGGCGCGATGGGAGCACTGTACGCCACCTGGTTCCGTGCGCTCACTGCGCGCTGGACCGTCTTCGCCGGCATCGATCTGGCCGACAGCGGGGCGGCCGACGCGGCCAATGCCTATCGCCAGCGCGGCCTGCGCGTCGGCGCGGCGCGGCAGTGGAGCGGCACGACTGCCACGCTGTTCCTTTCGCTGCGCGAGCGCAGCTACGATGCCTGGAGTCCGCTGCTGGAAGCGCGCCGGCACGACGACGAGCAGAACCTCATCGCGCTGGTACGCAGCGAACGGCTGGCGGTGGCAGGCCTGGTGCCCAGCCTGAGCCTGCGCTACACCCGCATCGACAGCAATGTGGACTGGCTGTACAGCCATGACCGCAGCCTGCTGAGCCTGAAATGGGAGCGTGCGTTCTGACCGCGGGCCGGGCACACAGCGTGTTTGGCCAAGGTGAATGCGATCTCGCTGTTGTCTTCATCCGTCATCACGCGTTCTTGTAGGGCAACTCGCGCATCCTGCGGGCATTGCGGCCGGATGGGCCGCGCGTGTCAGGGAGTACAGCGTGCTGGAGTCGGGCGATGAACGGGAGGGGCTGCAGGGGCTGCGGGTGCTGGTGGCCGAAGATGAATTCGCCATTGCGATGTTCCTGGCCGACTATCTGCAGCTGAAGGGCGCGCACGTCGTGGGCCCGGCCGGTGACCTGCGCGAGTTGGCGCGTCTGGTCGATGATCACCCGATCGACGTCGCCCTGCTGGACATCAACCTGGGTGGTGAGCAGGTGTACCCGCTGGCCGACCGCCTGTCCGAGGCGGGGACGCCGTTCCTGCTGACCTCCGGTTACGACGACAACCTGCCGAGCCGCTTCGCCAGCGCGCCGCGCTGCCCCAAGCCCTACCATATCGACGCGTTGGCCCGGCAGCTGGCCGGACTGGTCGCCGCACCGCGGGCTGCTGCGGGCAAGGTCTGACTGCGCGGCATGGGCCGGCGATTGGATACCGCTGCTCGCTCGTCCGTGCGCGGCACAGCACCTCCGGCGCATCGTCTGGGTGGACTGCATGACGGCATGGCTGTGCGCATCGCGCGCCATGACTGGTCAGGGACGCCGCTTGGCCCGACTGGGCGGTGGCCGGCGCATCTGCGCGCCACCGTGGACATGATGCTGGCTCATGGGTTTCCCATGATCATCCTGTGGGGCCAGGAGCTCATCCAGCTCTACAACGACGGCTATGCCGAGATCCTTGCCGACAAGCATCCCGCTGGCCTGGGGCAGCCCACCCGCGACTGCTGGCCCGAGGTCTGGCACATCAACGGGCCGATCTACGACCGGGTCTGGCAGGGTGAGACCGTCACGTTCGAGGACAAGTTGTACCCGCTGGCCCGGCAGGGCCGGCTGGAGGACGTCTGGTTCACCATCACCTACAGCCCGCTCCGCGGCGAGGAAGGGCAGGTGGGCGGTGTGCTGGTCACCATGTTCGAGACCACGGCAGCGCACGTGGCACAGGCCGCGCGTGAGCGCGAGGAGCGGCGGCGGCAGGAGAGCGACCGGCGCCTGGCGCTGGTGTTCAAGGTATTGCCGGTCGGCCTGTGCATTGTCGATGCGCAGGGGCGGATGCAGCTGTCGAACGACCAGATGCGCGCGTATCTTCCCAGCAGCCAGGTGCCCTCGGCCGATCCGGTCAACCAGCACCGATGGCAGGGCTGGCATGCCGATGGCAGCCCGATCGCACCCGAGGATTTCGCCATTGCACGGGCCCTGCGCGGAGAAACCGTGGTGCCCGGACTGGAGTTCCAGTTCACCCACGATGATGGGTGTGTCCGCTGGACGCGGGTCGCGGCGGCGCCGCTGCGAGATGTCGACGGCGAGGTGACCGGCGTGTTCGCCATCGCGGTGGACATCGATGATCTCAAGCGTGCCACCGAGCGGCAGGCGGTATTGCTGGCCGAGCTGCAGCACCGCGTGCGCAACATCATGGCCACGATCCACGCCATCGCCTGGCGCACACGCGAGTCGGTCGACAGCGTGGACGAGTACGCTGACCGCCTGTGCGCACGCCTCATGTCGCTTTCTCGCACGCAGACCCTGCTCACCCGCAGCGCCAATGCCGGGGTGAGCCTGCGTGGCATGCTGGACCAGGAGATCGCGGTGCAGGGACACGCGCCCGACGGATTCCTTCTGCAGGGCGAGGAGGACGTGCTGCTGCCGCCCAAGGCGGCCGAGGTGCTGTCGCTGGCGGTCCATGAACTGGCCAGCAACGCGCTCACGCACGGCGCATCGGTGCACAGCGATACGCGGATCGAGGTGTCCTGGTCGGTGCAGGACATCGACGGTGAGGCTTGGCTGGACCTGCACTGGTGCGAGCGGCGCGCGGTGAACGACGACTGGGTCGTCCCTTCGCATCGCGGGCTGGGTCGGGCGCTGGTCGAACAGCGCATTCCCTACGAGCTTGGCGGTAGCGGCGAACTTGCGTTCTCACCCCAGGGCGTGGATGCGTGGATCCGCTTGCCGCTGCGCGAGCGCGACAGCCTGCTGCAGACTGATGCCACCTCCAGCCTGTCGCCGCCGCGCGGGTAGCGCCTGCGTTCCTTCAATGGCTGGCCGGGTCAGTGCGTGGCGGCTGCGCCGATCAGGGTGCAGGCGAGCGCCATCGCGACCGGTACCGCCAGATGACGCGTCGCCAGCGCGGTGCCCGTGGTCATCAGCGAAGCCAGGGCAATGCCGAGCGCGAGCACCGGCTGGCCCTGCAGGAACTGGTGGATGCAGCCGGCGCATCCAGCGACGGCCAGGCCAACGGCGAAGCAGACATGGAGCAGGGAGGCAGCATGCATGGGGGTTCCTCGCGGTGATGCCGTGGGTAGCGGCCGGCGCCGGGGCAAGTTGAGCCGCGATCTTCCATTCCAACGAATGGATCACATTGTGTGCGCGCCACGGTTACGGTGGGCGACCTAGGGTGGTGCTGCAGAAACATTCGAAACCCGTACGAGGAGGCAGCGATGGCACGAACGATTCCCGAGGGGACGCTGGTGGTGGTGGCCGATGGTGGTTCGGCCCGGGTGTTCACCAATGTCGGCAGCGCGCAGCAGCTCACGCTGAAGCAGGAGGGCGAACTGCGGCTGCAGGACATCAGCGAGACGGGCGTCTCCGGGCAGGGCCCGGCCGGTGCCGTTCCCAAGGACATGTCCATCGCCCAGCTCAACGAAGCGACCTTCGCCAAGCAGGTGGCCGAACAGCTCAACGAGGATGCGCTCAACAACCGCTATGCCCACCTGCTGCTGGTGGCCGACCCCACCACGCTCGGACGGATCCGTCCGCTGCTGCACAAGGAGACGCAGGCACGGTTGCTGGGCGACATCGCCAAGGACCTGACCAACGCGCCGCTGGCAGACATCCAGCGCAGCCTGGCGGGGTAACGCCTGTGCCCTTCATGCGCACGCACCTGTCCAGCGAGCCGTCACGCGCCGAAGTGGAGGGGCGCGACGGCTGGCAGCTGCTGGAATTCGGCGCGCCCTGGTGCGGCCATTGCCAGGCGGCACAGCCGGCGCTGCAGGAGGTCGTGGAAGCACATGATCTGGCGCACTGGAAGATCGAGGATGGGAAAGGGCGGGCGCTCGGGCGCTCGTTCCAGGTGAAGCTGTGGCCCACGGTGATCCTGCTGCACGACGGCCGGGAAGTGGCACGCGTGGTGCGTCCGCGCGTGCGTGCCGATCTCGCCGCGCTGGAGGGCGCGCTGCCGGACTGAGGGCACGCTGCACCGGGGACTGCGGCCGCACTGCAGCATGCGATGCACGGGCACTGGTGCTAGCATCGGTACACCATCTGAATCGATCCAAATGCCGATGCCCACGCTGGACCGTCGTCTCCTGATCGCCTTCGCCGCCACCGCCATGCTCGCCTCCGGCGCGGCCTGGGCAGCGCCTTCGAAGTCCGCCGCCGACAAGGCGTATGCCTCGGTGGACCCCTTCATCGGTACCGGTGGTGAAGGGCATACCTACCCCGGCGCGACGATACCCTTCGGCATGGTCCAGCTCAGCCCGGACACGCGCATCCAGCCGCGTGAGAAGGCCTACGGCTGGGCCGCCGGATACCGTTATGACGACAGCAGCATCGTCGGCTTTTCGCACACCCACTTCTCCGGCACCGGGCATTCTGATCTCGGCGACATCCTGGTGATGCCGTTCACCGGAAACCCGGGATTGGAACGCGGCGACCCCGAACGGCCCCGCAGCGGCTATGCGTCGCGCTTCCGCCATGACGACGAAAAGGCCGAACCGGGCTACTACGCGGTGACCCTGGACGATTACAAGGTGCGCGCCGAACTGACCACCAGCGCCCGGGTCGGTGTGCATCGCTACGCCTTCCCCAAGGGCGTCGATGCCAAGGTACTGCTGGACATGCGGACCAGCATGTACGACTACCCGGGCAAGGTGCTGTGGTCGCGGGTGCGGGTGCGTACGGACGGCACCATCACCGGTTTCCGCGAGACCCGCGGCTGGGCGCCGGGGCGCCAGCTGTATTTCGCCATGCGCTTCTCGCAAACGTTGGCAGGCCATGCGCTGCACAACACCGAGCAGGACATCGTGTACAAGGGCTTCCCGCCGCCGGGTGAGAAAGATCCGGCACAGCGCGCACAGATCGAAGGCCGCCAGCTGGTCGGCACGTTCGATTTCGGCAGGCTGGATGCTCCGCTGGTGGTGAAGGTGGCGATCTCGCCCGTGAGCGAGGCCGGTGCGATCGCCAACCTGGATGCCGAGGTCGCCGACTTCGACTTCGACCGCGTGCGCGCGCAGGCCCGGCAGGAATGGACGCAGGCACTATCGGTGCTGGACATCGATGCGCCGGAGCATGCGCGGCGTAGCGCCTACACCGCCCTGTACCACACGATGCTGGGGCCGACGCTGTTCATGGATGTGGATGGCCAGTATCGCGGCCCCGACAACGCCGTGCATGTCGCCAAGGGGTATGCCCACTATTCCACGTTCTCGTTGTGGGACACCTACCGGGCGCTGCATCCGCTGCTGACTCTGGTGCAGCCGGAAAAACGCAACAGCGACTTCATCAACTCGATGCTGGCTCACCACGAACACAGCCCGTACGGCATGCTCCCGGTGTGGTCGTTCCACGGCCTGGAAGACTGGTGCATGATCGGTTACCACGCGGTGCCGGTCATCGCCGACGCCTATGTGAAGGGCATCCGCGGCTTCGACGCCGCAAAGGCGCTCGACGCGATGGTGGAGACCGCCAATTACGGTCCCTACGACGGCATCGCGCAGTACCGTGAGCTGGGGTATGTGCCCATCGATGAAGAGGGCGAAGCGGCCAGCAAGACCCTGGAATACGCGTTCGACGACTGGACCATCGCGCGCATGGCGCAGGCGATGGGCAGGAGCGAGATCGCGGCGACATTCGACAAGCGTGCGGCGAACTGGCGCAATGCCTTCGACAAGGACACCGGCTTCATGCGTGCGCGCAAGCGCGACGGCAGTTTCCGCACCCCGTTCGATCCCAGCGCCAGCGGCTACGGCACCGACTACACCGAGGGCAATGCCTGGCAGTACTCGTGGTACGTCCCGCAGGACGTGGCGGGCCTGGCCGCCGCGCATGGCGGCAGCGACCGGCTGCTGGCGAGGCTGGACGAGGTGTTCAACGCCACGGTCGATCCGGCGGTCTTCGAGCACATGGAAGACATCACCGGCCTGATCGGCTGGTATGCGCATGGCAACGAGCCCAGCCATCACGTTGCGTACCTCTACGCCCACGCTGGTCAGCCCTGGCGCACGCAGGCGCGCCTGAAGCAGATCATGGACACCCAGTACGCCGACCGTCCCGATGGCCTGGCCGGCAACGATGACGTGGGCCAGATGTCGGCGTGGTACGTGTTCACCGCGCTGGGCTTCTATCCGGTGGCGCCCGGCTCGGGGGAGTACATCCTGGGCCGCCCGTTCCTGCCAAGGACCGCCATGCGCCTGCCCAACGGCAGGACCTTCACCATCGTGGCCGAGGGGCTGGATGACAGGCACACCTATGTGGGCAGTGTGTCCCTGAACGGCAAACCGCTGCAGCGCACCTTCCTGCGCCACGACGAGATCATGGCCGGGGGCGAGCTGCGCTTCACCATGCAGGCCGAGCCGAACAGGGACTGGCCCGGGCAGGGCGCGCAGGCGCCGTACTCGATGTCAACGCCGTAACGGTAGCGCCGGGCCATGCCCGGCGGCTTTGCCGTCACACCATCCCGCCATTGGCTCGCAGCACCTGGCCATTGATCCAGCCGCCGTCGGTGCCAGCCAGGAAAGCCACCGCGCCGGCGATGTCGTCCGGCGTGCCCAGCCGCTCCAGCGGATTCATCTGCGCCAGGCGCTCGATCAGTTCCGGCGACTTGCCCTCCAGGAACAGGTCGGTCGCGGTCGGGCCGGGTGCCACGGCATTGACCGTGATGCCACGGCCACGCAGCTCCTTGCTGAGTATCGCCGTCAGGGTTTCCACGGCCGCCTTGCTTGCGGCGTAGACACCGTAGTTCTCCAGCTTGAGGCCGACCACGCTGGTGGACAGCGCGACGATGCGGCCGCCGTCGCGGACGCGTCGCGCGCTCTCGCGCAGCACGTTGAAGGCGCCCTTGAGATTGATGGCGGTGACCCGATCGAACAACGCGTCGTCGGTGGCTGACAGCGGCGCAAGCTGCAGCACTCCGGCGCTGTTGACCACCACATCGATGCCCTTGAATCGAGCCTCGACGGCATCGAACAAGCGGCTCACCGCCTGCGGATCGGCCACGTCGGCCTGCAGCGCAATGGCTTGGCCGCCGGCGGAGACCAGCTCGGCGGCCAGGGCATCAGCCTCTTCGCGGCGGCCGGCATAGTTGATCGCAACCGCATGGCCGTCGGCCGCCAGCCGACGCGAGATCGCGGCGCCGATGCCGCGGGAGCCGCCGGTGACCAGGGCGACGGTACGGGGAGAGGAGCTGGACATGAAGGCTTCCTTCGAAGACGCGCCCGCGTGGCGCCCCATCATCTTGCTGGTTCCTGCCGCCCGGATAATCATGGAGAATCCGACAACATCATCCGGATGTTCGAACAATGGATCGATTCACCGCCCTGCGCGCTTTTGTCCGTATCGTCGAACGTCGCAGCTTCACCCGCGCTGCAGAGGACCTGGGGCTGCCGAGGGCCACGGTGACCGACGCGATCAAGGCGCTGGAGCGGCGGCTGGGAGTGAGGCTATTGCACAGGACCACGCGACGGGTGGTGCCGACCCTCGAGGGCGAAGCCTTCTATGGCCGCTGCCTGCGCCTGATCGCCGACATGGACGATGCCGAAGCCGCATTCCGTGATGTCCCGCCGCGCGGCACGCTGCGCATCGAAGTGCACGGAACGCTTGGTCGGCACTTGTTGTTTCCGCACCTGCCCGAGTTCCTGCAGCGCTATCCCGACATCGAGCTGGACGTGAGCGAGGGGGATCGCTACGTGGATCTGCTGCGCGAAGGCGTGGATGCCGCGCTTCGGGTCGGCACCCTGGCCGACAGCGATCTGGTCGCGCGGCGCCTGGCACTGCTGCGCGAAGTCACCGTTGCCTCACCGTCCTACGTGGGTTCGCATGGGCTGCCGGACAGCATCGACGCGCTGCTGTCCGGTCATCGGATGGTCGGTTTCCGTTCCGGTGCCAGCGGACAGTTGATTCCTCTGGAGTTCCAGCAGGCCGGGCAGGTGCGCCATGTGCCTCTGCCGGCAACCGTACGGGTATCCGGCGCAGATGCCTTCCTGGGGGCGGCACTGGCGGGGCTCGGCATCATCCAGGCGCCGCGCTACCGGCTGGATCCCTATATCGAACGTGGTCAGTTGCTGGAGTTGCTGGCGGAATCGCCGCCCACACCCAGCCCGTTGAGCCTGGTTCACCCGCGCAACCGCACGCCGTCGCCGCGGTTGCGGGTATTCATCGACTGGATTGCCGGCGTGTTTGCGCCGGACCGCTAGCGCCCGGCAGGGCCAGCTCGAACACGGTGCCCGATGCGTCGGAGACCACGCTCACCGATCCACCATGGGCCTGCACGATGGCGCGGGTGATCGCCAATCCCAGCCCGGCGCCCTCGTGCCGGCCGCGCTCGCCGCGGAAGAACCGGTCGAACAAGCGGGGCAGTGCCTGCATGGGAATCGGCGGACCGAGGTTGTGGACAGCAATCCGGCTCGTGGGCCCGGTGCCGTCCAGCCGCACCACGATCTCCGTACCCGGCGTGGCGTGCTGCAGGGCGTTGGAAAGCAGGTTGGCGACCGCCCGGTGCAGCATCAGGCGGTTGCCGTTGGCCTCTGCGCTGCCTTCCCGCCGCAGCGTGAGCTGGCGCTCCTCGGCCAGCAGATCGTAGAACTCCAGCAGCGCATCGACCATCGCATCCAGCGCCACCCCCTCGCGCGAGGGCAGGGCGCCGGGTGCTTCGGCCTGGGCCAGATAGAGCAGATCGCCCACGGTCTGTGCCAGCCGTTGCAGCTCTTCCGCGCAGGAGAGCAGCGTCTCGCGATAGGACTCGTTGCTGCGGGGGTGCGCGAGCACCACCTGCACCTGGGTCAGCATGTTGGTGATCGGCGTACGCAGTTCGTGGGCGAGGTCTCCGGAGAACCCGCTGAGGCGCTCGAAGTCCTGTTGCAGCCGCGCCAGCATCCCGTTCAGGCTCTGCGCCAGCTGTTCCAGTTCGACGGGCACGTGCTCGGCCGTGAGCCGGCGCTGCAGTCGTCCGGCGGTGATATGGCGGGCCTCGTCGGCCAGCGTGCGCAGTGGGCGCAGCGTCTGCCGCACGACGTAGCCCCCCAGCAGGCTGCTGGCCACGGCAGCAGTGACCAGAGCGACGGCCAGCAGGTGGCGGAAGCGCTGCAGGAAGTCCGCATGGCGCGCATCGTCGATCGCCAGCAGGGTGGCCAGGCGGCTGCCATCGGCCAGCGTCTGCCGCAGATTGAGGGCGTGCAGGCGGCTTCCGTCGGCCAGCGTCCAGTCATGGCGGCGCGGTTCAGTGTCGGCGGGTTGGGTCCGCGCATGCGCGCGCAAGGCCTCCGGCGCGGTGGAGAAGAGCACGCCGCCCTGCTCATCGACGATGTGGAAGGCGATATCGGGATGGTGGCGCAGCGCATCGCCCAGGCGCTGGGCGCGCTCATCGGACGTGCCGCTGCCGGCGAGGTCGGCGATCAACGCGGCCTTGTTCTCCAGTTCGGCGAAATCCTGTGCGACCAGATCATGGCGCGCGCTCAGATAGATCGCCACGCCCAGTGCAGCAAGCACCAGCGTACCGACCGTGGCGAACAGCACGGTGAGGCGGACGGCAATGGAGCGTCGCAGGCTCATTGCGGTTGCGCTGCTTCGACCTCGGGTGCCTCCAGCACGTAGCCCATCCCGCGCACAGTGACCACCAGCTTTTCGGCGAAGCCATCGTCGATCTTGGCGCGCAGGCGGCGTATCGCCACATCGATGACATTGGTGTCGCTGTCGAAATTCATGTCCCACACCTGCGAGGCGATCAACGAGCGTGGCAGGACCTCGCCGCGCCGTCGTGCCAGCAGCTCCAGCAGCGCGTATTCCTTCGGGCTCAGTGTGATGCGCTGGCCACCGCGCTCCACGCGCCGGCGCAGCGTATCCACCACCAGATCGGCGACGACGATGCGGTCAGGCTGAGACTGGCCCTGGCCGCGTCGCAGCAGGGTACGCACGCGTGCCAGCAGCTCGGCGAAGGCGAAAGGTTTGGCCAGGTAATCATCGGCACCCAGTTCCAGCCCCTGCACGCGGTCGGCAATGCTGCTGCGCGCCGACAGGAACAGCACCGGCACCTGCCACCCCGCATCGCGCAGGCGCGACAGGACGTTCCAGCCATCGAGACCGGGCAGCATCACATCGAGGATGACCAGCTGGTACTCGCCGCCTGCCGCCAGATGCAGGCCGTCCACGCCGTCGCAGGCGAGATCGACCACGTAGCCCGCTTCGATCAGGCCCTGTCGCAGGTAATTGCCGGTCTTGGGCTCGTCTTCGACGATCAGCAGCTTCATCGTGTGCATGCCGGCCCGCGCAGCGCCGCCCTCATGCCAGTGGGTCCAGCGTGCCGAGCACGGCCACGCAGGCCAGTACCAGCAGCCCGAGTGCGGCCTCGAAGGTGAGGCTGTGACGCAGCGAGCGCAGCGGGCGGAACTGCCAGCCGCCACGGATGGCGGTGGCGAGTGCCGGCACCAGCCGCCAGCGGTGCAGCGCGGCCAGGCCGAGCATGCCCGCGACCAGGGCCAGCTTGAACAGCAGCCAGCGCCCGTGCGCGGTGTTGAACAGGGTCTGCAGCGAGCCCTGCAGATCCACGTAGGTATAGGTGCCGGTCATCGCCAGCAGGGCCACGATTACCGTACCGGGCAGGGCGAAACCATGCGCCACCTGCCAGAGTTCATGGGTGCGTTCACGCAGGGAAGGGCCCTGGGTGCGCAGGGCCAGATGCAGCACCGCGGCGATCGCGCCGACCCATGCGCCTGCGGCGAGCAGGTGGACGGTCCCGGCCGCCAGGCGCAGCGCACCGCGGATGCCGTCGCCGGCGGCGGCGTGGCCGTTCCAGGCCAGGCTTGCCAGAGCGACCGCCGAGAGCGGCAGCAGGATGACACGGCGTGCCCCGGCCACTTTCGCGCTTGCGGCAAGCAGCGGCAGCATTGCCAGCAGCGCCAGCGCACGCACCAGTGCCGCTTCGCCGACCGGTGTGGCGGTGGTGAACCATGCGACGGTCGCTTGATCGACCGCGGCAAGCGGAAGCCCCAGCACGCCTGTCACCCGCACCGCCGCATCCAGCAGCACGACTGCCAGCGCGATCACGGCCAGTGGCAGGAAGATGCGACGCGCAGGCGCAGGGCGGATGAACAGCATCCTGCCGAACAGCAGCATCAAGGCCAGGTACAACGCCAGCCGCAGGGCATAGGGAGACAGTTCGATCACCACCGCAGCTTACTTCACGCTGAAACGATAGTCGCCGGTGACGGGGTGGCTGTCCTGGCCGACGGCGCGCCACTGCAGGCGATAGTCTCCGGCAGGCAGCGGCTTGGCGAAACTCACGACCAGCCGGTGACCATCGTCCGACACCTGCTGGGAAAGGGCAGGCATCGCCATCAGGGTGCGGCCATGGGCCATGCTCAGTTCGATGCGGGTGGCGCGCGGCATCACCCGCTCGCTGAAGGTCAGCTCGATGCGGTTGGCAGGCGCGACGCTGGCATCGGCGGCGGGCGTTGCCTTCACCAGGCTGGGGTGTGCAAGGGCCAGCGGAGCGGCGGCGACGCCCGGCAGCAGCAGGAGCAGAGCGGCGGAGCGGCGGAGCGAAGACGACATGGTGGGTGCCTGCAGGAATGGGGCGCTCAGGCTGACGGCGGGCACCTTTCGTGGCCCTGACCCGGACATTACCGATCTGTCAGGTTGGCCGGTGCCGGGCCGACCCGCCCTTCCCATCATCGGCGCGCGCGTGCGGAGGCACGCAGGGCGCGGCGGTTGCACAGGTGGGCCATCGCCAGCAGCCCACCGCCGCAGGCGGTGGCCATGCCGTGCCAGAGCAGCGATTCCTTCAGCGGTGGATACAGCGATGCGGACAACAGCAGGCCAGCCCCAGCCAGGGCCAGTCGCATCGGCAGCCAGTGGCGGTGCCGGCGCAGGCCCGCAGCGGTGCTGGCCAGCGCCAGCAGCGAGGCGAGCAACGCGAACGCCCACTCCCAGCGTGACATCAGCAGCAGGGTGGTCATCAGGGCATGGCCGGGGTGCTGGAACGAGCGCAACGCCATCATGGCCGCCGGGACGAAGGCCAGCAGCAGCGGCAGCGCGATGCAGTGCGCTGCGCAGGCCAATGACAGCCCTGCGCCGGCCAGATCGAAACGGGGATGCCAGCGTGCCGATGCTGGCGGCTGTGGCAGACCCCTTGCAGGAACGGTGGGGATGTGGTCCATAATGTTACATAGTAACACTAACGGTACCCTCATGAAGCTTCCCGCCACGTTTCTGCTGCTGCTTTCTGCGGCGTCCGCCCACGCCCATGAGGTGCGCCAGCAGGGCGCGCATGTGCATGGCCAGGCCACGGTCGATGTGGCGCTCGAACGGGGAACACTGGACCTGGCAATGCAGGCCCCCGGTATCGGCCTGCTCGATTTCGAGCGACCGCCCGCCACCCCGCAGGAGCGCGCCGCGCTCGCACGTGCGAAGGCACTGCTGAAGGAAGGCGCATGGGTCACCCTGCCGACTGCGGCCCAGTGCCGCCTTGCCGCCAGCAGCGTGGCCACCGACGGATTCGCTGCAGACCCGATGCACGATGCCGGGCACCACGGCCATGCCGGCTTCAGTGCCGGACTGCGTTTCCAGTGCGCGCATCCGTCCGCGCTGCGGGTGCTGGTGGTCCGCCTGCCGGTGCTGTTCCCTGGCCTGCATGAGGTCATCGTCAACAGCACCACGCCCGCCGGACAGGGACGGCACGTGCTGACCGCCGAGACTCTGCGCGTGGTACTTGCGCCGTGAGTGCGGCGGTCATCGATGTGCAGGACCTGCGCTTCGCCTACGGCGATCGCCCGGTACTGGAGATTCCGGCATTGCGCGTCGATGCGGGCAGCAGCGTGCTGCTGCGCGGTGCCAGTGGCGGTGGCAAAAGCACCCTGCTGGGTGTGCTGGCCGGCGTGCTGCGCGCTCGCCAGGGCCGGGTCGACGTCGCCGGACACTCCCTGCATGCGATGAACGGTCCGGCCCGCGACCGCTTCCGTGCCGACCAGCTGGGCGTGATCTTCCAGCAGTTCAACCTGCTGCCGTTCCTCAGCGTGCGCGAGAACATCGCGCTGGGTCTGCGCTTCTCGCGGCTGCGCAGGCAGCGCGTCGGCGCAGCGCTGGACGAGGAGATCGCACGGCTGCTGCAGTCCCTGCAGATCGACCCGACGCTGATGGGCCGTCCGGCGGGCAGGCTCAGTGTCGGCCAGCAGCAGCGCGTGGCAGCAGCACGCGCACTGATCGGGCGGCCGCAGGTGCTGCTTGCCGACGAGCCCACCTCGGCACTGGACCGGCACGCGGCGGACGCGTTCGTGCGCCTGATGACCCGGCAATGCCAGGCCTGCGGCACCACCGCGCTGGTGGTCAGCCACGATGAAAGCCTGCAGCCTCTGTTCGACCGGGTCATCGTCCTGGCCGAGATCAATCATGCCGGAGCTGCCCATGCTTGAACTTGCCTGGGCCAGCCTGCGCAGCCGCGCGCTCAGTGTTGCCCTCACGGTGCTGGTGATCGCCCTCAGCGTGGTTCTGCTGCTGGGCGTGGAGCGGGTCCGCACGCAGGCGCATGAAGGTTTTGCCAGCACAGTGTCCGGAACCGATCTGATCGTCGGTGCGCGCTCCGGACCGGTGAACCTGCTGCTCTATTCGGTGTTCCATATCGGCGATCCGACCAACAATGTCTCCTGGCAGTCCTACCAGGCACTGTCGGCGCTGCCGCAGGTGAAGTGGTCGGTGCCGCTCTCGCTGGGCGATTCCTGGCGGGGCTACCGCGTGGTCGGCACCACCGGCGGCTACTTCGAGCATTACCGCTACGGTGCCGGTCATGAACTGGCCTTCGCACAGGGCCGCCCCTTCGCGGATCTGTACGACGCGGTGATCGGCGCCGAAGTGGCGCAGGCGCAGAACATCACGCCGGGCGACCCGATCGTGCTGGCGCATGGCACCGGGGCGGTGCCCCTGGCCACGCATGCCGACAAGCCGTTCCGCGTGGTCGGGATCCTGCAGCGCACCGGAACACCGGTGGATGCGTCGGTACTGGTATCGCTGCCGGCGATCGAAGCGATCCACATCGACTGGCGCTCCGGCGTGCAGCTGCCCGGCCAGCATGTCAGCGCGGAGCAGGCGCGGCGGCTTGATCTGACCCCGACCAGCATCACTGCCTTCATGCTCGGCCTGAATACCCGCATCGCGACGTTCTCCGTGCAGCGCACGATCAACGACTATCCGGAGGAGGCGATGCTGGCGATCCTGCCGGGCGTCACCCTGCAGCAGTTGTGGCAGTCGTTGGGCACGGCCGAGCGGGCACTGCGGTTGATCAGCGCGATGGTGGTGCTGCTGGGAATGGTCTCGCTGGTGGCGCTGCTGGTATCAACCCTGCAGGAACGGCGCCGCGAGATGGCGGTGCTGCGCGCGGTCGGCGCGCGCCCGCGCTACATCGCCGGCCTGCTGGTGGTGGAGGCGGTGGCGACCAGCGCGCTGGCGTGCGGGCTGGCACTGGCGGCGCTGGTGCTGGCCAGTGCCGTGGGACGCAGCTGGGCGCTGGCGCAGTATGGCCTGTCGATCACCCACGTCTGGCCGGATGCGCGCGAGCTGGGCTGGGTGGCGGGCCTGCTGCTGGTCAGCGCCGTGGCGGGCCTGGTGCCGGCCGCGCTGGCCTACCGGCGCACGCTCGCCGACGGTTTGGCGTCGCCGGGATGAGCATGCGCCGGCTGGGTGGCTTGCCAGTGTTGCTGATGCTGGTTGCCTGCGAGCGGCCGGTCGACACCGGCGTGCAGGCGCTGCCGCCACCGGTGGCGGATCAGGGCGCAGCGACCGTGGAAGAGCAGGAGCTGGACTGGCTGCAGATGATGCCCGCCGACGAGCTGGCGGCGCTGGAACGTGGCGAAGGCCCTGAGGTGGAGCACAACGGCAGCCGACGCATGCCGCAGTTCGGCACGTTCCGCACCGTCGACGCCGTGCTGCAGCGCCCGGTGCGCCTGCCGGGCTACGTGGTGCCGCTCGCCAGTACTGCGGAAGGACGGCTCAGTGAATTCCTGTTCGTCCCGTATTACGGCGCGTGCATCCATGTGCCACCACCGCCGCCGAACCAGATCGTGCACGTGGTACTGGAACGGGCAATCGAGATGCCTGACATGTACGCTCCGTTCTTCCTGGCCGGAAACCTGCACGCCGAGCGCCTGGACGATGAGCTGGCAGGCTCTGCCTACAGCATGCGCGATGCACGGCTGAAACCCTATGCGCCGTGATTGCCTTGCAGGGCTCGTGGGATGCGTGCTGCTGGCCGGATGCGCCCGCGTGCCTGACGGTGCCGGACAGCAGCCGGCACCGTTGCCGGCTGCGGCGCCGTCTCCGTCGGCACGCCCGATCGACCGCTGGGACGTCCTGATGCCGGACGAGGACCGTTTCCAGCGACCGCCGCCGCAGATCGGCCTGTCACGCGACGGCATGGCCGGCGTCGGCGGCCTGATTGACGACAGCGGCGCCGGCACGCCGCCCGGTCAGGCGATCGACCACTCCCGTCCGGAGCGCGCCCGGCAGTTCGGCTCTTCGCGCGTGGTGGCATCGGTGGATGGACGTGCGGTGGACCTGGACGGTTACGTCGTGCCCCTGGGCACCACCGACGACGGACGCGTGGACGAGGTGCTGTTCGTCCCGTTCTATGGTGCCTGCATCCATGTACCCCCACCACCGCCGAACCAGATGATCCACGTGACGTTGGCCACGCCGATCACGCTGGGTGCGCTGTGGGCACCCTATCGACTCGCCGGGCGGGTGCAGGTCAAGCGCTTCGACGCCGACATCGCCAGCGCTTCCTACGATGTGGCGGCCGCCACACTGACGCCGATCCACAACTGATGCGCGGGCGTCCACTACTGGCGATGGCGCTGCTGGCGGTGACGGTCACGGCGGTCGGGTGGCTGTACCTGCGGACAGCGCAGCCGCAGCCGCCGCAGGCCACTTCCGTGGCGCCCACCGATGAGATGCGGCAGCGGATCGAGCGGCGGATGGGGGACGATGCGGCCTTCCGCAACGACGTGGCATTCCTGCTGGTGGCAACCCTGCGCGACCGCTGCCGGCCGGCAGAGGCAGGGCTGCTCGCGCGCATGGCCAACCGTGCCGCGCTGCCGGTACTGGCCGCGGTGAGTGCGGTGACTGCGGAGGATCCAGGCCTTGACCGTCCCATCTACCGTTACATCCAGCACCGCGCCGACAGTGCCCGCTGCACGGATCCGCTGCCCCTCGCAGCGGCCGGTGGCCGCGTGCTGCACGTCGATATCGAGCAGTATGCTCGCACCTTCCCGGACAGCTACTTCGATCCCACGCGCAGCAGGGCGCCGCGGGATTTCGGTGGGCATACGCTGCGCGAGCGGGCCTCCAACGCATGCAACAGCGTGGTTTATTCGGTACTGCCGCTCGGCGACGCGGACTGGCGCTGTGCGTCGCTGCGGGCGAACGCGCGGGCCCGGGTGCGCAGCCTGTGCGAGGACGAGCTGCGGCGCCAGCACGGTGACATCGCGGGCGAACTCGACATGGCCGTGGGGCAGGGCATGCAGGAACAGGTGGTCGCGGCGGTGGCGGCGTTGCCGGTGGACTGCAGGTAGCACCAGCGGCGCCTGCCGGGGCTGAACAGCGCCTGGGTCGAAACCTGAACGTGTCGCTGCAGGGCTATAACTATACAGGACATCCGGTATAGTTAATGGAACCTTCTTGCCCAGGTTTGTTTCCCATGGCCTTGTCCCAGTCCTTGGCCGATGCCCCGGCTCTGTCCCGTGCCCGGCGCTGGTCGCTGTTGTTCACGGTGGCCGCCGGCCTGCTGCTGGTGACGCTGGACAACTCGGTGCTGTACACGGCGCTGCCCACGCTGACGGCAGAACTTTCCGCCAGCGCGGGTCAGGCGCTGTGGATCATCAATGCCTATCCACTGGTGATGGCTGGCCTGCTGCTCGGTGCGGGCACGCTGGGCGACCGCATCGGTCACCGTCGCATGTTCCTGATCGGCCTGGTGGTCTTCGGCGTGGCTTCGCTGGCGGCAGCGTTCTCTGTCACCGCAGCGCAGTTGATCGCTGCCCGTGCGCTGCTCGCCGTGGGCGCCGCGGCGATGATGCCGGCCACGCTCGCGCTGATCGGCCTCAGCTTCCATGAAGAGCGTGAGCGCAACATCGCCATCGCGATCTGGGGCTCGGTGGCGATCGTCGGCGCCGCACTCGGACCGATCATCGGTGGCTGGCTGCTGCAGCATTTCTGGTGGGGATCGGTGTTCCTGGTCAACGTGCCGGTGGTGATCGTGGCCTTCGTCGCGACGCTGCTGCTGGCGCCGGAGGGGCAGCGCGACACGTCCCGGCCGTGGGATCTGCTGTCCTCGCTGCTGGCGCTGGCGGCGCTGTCGGGGCTGGTGCTGGCGATCAAATCGCTGATCGCCACGCCGCCTTCCTATGGCCTCGGCGCGGCGGCATCGGTGCTGGCGCTGGCGGCGGGCGCCGCGTTTGCCCGCCGCCAGCAGCGCCTGCCGCATCCACTGCTGGACTTCGCGATCTTCCGCAATCCGGCATTCCTGGCCGGTACGCTGTCTGCGGTGTTCACCCTGTTTGCGATGGCGGGCCTGCAACTGCTGACCACCCAGCGTTTCCAGCTGGTCGCCGGATTCACGCCATTGCAGGCGGGCCTGCTGGTATCGGTGGCGGCGCTGGGCAGCCTGCCCACCGCCCTGCACGGGCAGCATCCTGCACCGCGTCGGCCTGCGTCCGCTGATCTGCGGCGGACTGGCCGCGGGGGCACTGGGAGTGGGCGTGGTCGCGTTCGGTTTTCCGCACGGACTGGGCTGGGTCGTCGCCGGCATGGCGATCACCGGGTTCGGCATGGGCTCGGCAATCTCGGTCGCATCCACCGCCATCCTCAACAACGTGCCTGCGCACCGTGCGGGCATGGCGTCCTCCGTGGAGGAGGTCTCCTACGAATTCGGCGGCCTGCTGGCGGTGGCGATGCTGGGCAGCCTGGGCGCAGCGATGTACGGCGCCTTCCTGCCGGTATCGGCGGATGTTCCGGCACTGGCGCGGGAAGGATTCGCCCAGGCGCAGCAGGTCGCCCGCGAAGCCGGCCCGGGCGAGTGGTTCGCCGGCGCCACCGCCGCCTATGACCGCAGCTACCAGATCGTGCTGCTGGTCATCACCGCGGTGCTGGCCGTGGGTGCAGCGCTGATCGCGCGCCTGCTGCGCGGGCGGGCGGGGAGCCGCGAGGGAGCGGCCGATCGCGTAAAGTAGTGCGATGAGAACCAGCAAGCGCCAGCGCATCCTCGATGCCGCCGTCAACGTGATCAATCGAGACGGCGTGCGCGCGGTGACCTTCGAGTCGGTGGCGGCAGAAGCCGGCCTCACGCGCGGCGGCCTGCTGTATCACTTCCCGTCGCGCGAGGCACTGCTGCGCGGCATCGACGAGCACCTGGTGCACAACTGGGAGGCGTCGATGGAAGCGCTGCTCGGCAAGCGTGCCAGCGAGGCCACGGCGCTCGAGCGCTATCAGACCTTCGTCCGCGTGTCGGCGCAGAGCGCGACGCGCGCCGAGCTGATGTTCATGCTCGAATCGGTGGACCCGGAGGCCGGTGAGCGGCCGTGGAGCTCGGCCGTGCAGCGCTGGGCGCCATCGCCGCCGCCGGCCGGCGTGGTTGATCCTGCGGCGCTGGACAATTTCGTGGCACGGTTGGCGGCCGATGGGCTGTGGATCTACGAGGCCATGTACGAAGGACAGCTGGACGACGCGGTGCGCGCCCAGGTGGCCGAGCGCATCGCGGGCCTGTTGTCACCCGGCCGATGATGGGGGTTGCTCACTGACGATGGCGGGTCCCGCCATGGCCGCGTTCATGCCGTTGGCATGTCTTCCGGCCGCAACCGCTCTGGATGGGTGTACACATTGAATCCACTGCCGCGGGCGAAGCCGACCAGGCACAGCCCTGCGCTGCGCGCCAGATCGATCGCCAACGCCGTTGGCGCGGACACGGCGGCCAGTACGCTGGCACCGGCGCGCACTGCTTTGCTGACCATCTCGTAGCTGGCCCGGCTGGAAATCAGCAGCAGTCCACCGTCGATGGCGTGCTCGTTGTGATGCAGGGCGCCGATCAGCTTGTCCAGTGCATTGTGACGGCCCACGTCCTCGCGCACCCAGCCGATGCGCCCGTTGGCGTCGGCCCAGGCGGCCGCGTGGGTGGAGCCGCTGGCCGCATTCATCGGCTGGTGCTGCGACAGCGTGGCCAGTGCCCGCTGCAGGGCTGCCGGCGCGTAGGTCCGTCGTTCGCGTACCGGGGGCAGGGGCCGCAGCACATCCTCGAGCTGCCGTGTTCCGCACAGGCCGCAGCCGCCACGGCCAGGCAGCAGGCGGCCATCGGCCGGATCCAGACCGGCGCCCGGTGCCTCGGCGGCAACCGTCATCCGCAGTTCGATGCCTTCCAGCTGCGGCGCCACATCGATCGAGAGCAGCTGCGTCGGCGTGGTGATCAAGCCCTCGCTGAGCGAGAAACCGAGCGCAAAGTCCTCCAGGTCACAGGGCGTGGCCATCATCACCGCGAACACGGTGCCGTTGTAGTGCAGCGCTACCGGCACCTCTTCGGCGACCACGTCGGCCTGCGCCTGCACCTGCAGCCCGCCCTCACGCCAGCGCTGCAACGTGCGCTGCGCGGTGCCGGCGGGCGGAGAGGGCGGCGGGGGCGAGTCAGCCATGCGGAGTGTCCGGACAGAGTGAGCGTGTCATGGGCTGCTGGCCCACGCCCCGAGGATAGCGCAGTGCGTCCGTGGCAATGCAGCAGACTCCGTCGGCCCGGAGGGGGCGCGCCGGAAGATTCGGGGCGGCTCTGGCGAAGCGGTCCCGGCCGTGCTTGACTCTGTCTGTCGTGCCCTTCGCAGTCTCGTCTCCTGGCGCCAGGTCTTCGAACATGTCCGAGCAGAAACCACCCCGTTACAAGCCCTACAACCAGCCCGCAGGCGGCTGGGGTGCGGCCGGCGCCACCGCCCGGGTTCTGCTGCAGCAGAGCGTGATCGGCAACGGCTCCAGGGCACTGCTGGCGATGAACCAGCCCGCTGGCTTCAAATGTCCCAGCTGCGCCTTCCCCGACGCCGACGAGCGCAGGAAACTGGAGTTCTGCGAGAACGGGGCCAAGGCACTGGCCTGGGAGGCGACCCGGTTCCGGGCGGATCGCGAGCTGTTCGCGCGTTATACCGTCAGCGAGCTGATGGAGCGGACCGACTACTGGCTGGAAATGCAGGGGCGGCTGACCGAGCCGATGCGTTACGACGCAGCCACCGACCACTACGTGCCATGCAGCTGGGACGAGGCGTTCGCACTCATCGGCCGTCACCTGCGGTCACTGGACAGCCCGCATCAGGCCGAGTTCTACACGTCGGGCCGCACGCCGAACGAGGCGGCGTTCCTGTATTCGATCTTCGTACGCGAGTTCGGCACCAACAACTTCCCCGATTGTTCGAACATGTGCCACGAGCCGACCAGCCGTGGCCTGCCACCTTCCATCGGTGTGGGCAAGGGCACCATCGTCCTGGAGGATTTCGAGCACGCCGAGGCGATCTTCGTGATCGGCCAGAACACCGGCACCAATTCGCCGCGGATGATGGGCAACCTGGTCGAGGCGCGCAGGCGCGGCGTGCCGATCGTGGCGGTCAACCCGATGCCCGAGCGCGCCCTGATCCGGTTTGCCGAGCCGCAGGATGTGGTGCAGATGGCGACCTTCGGCTCCACCGAGATCAGCAGCGAATTCGTGCATATCCGCATCGGCGGTGATCTGGCGCTGATCAAAGGCATGATGAAGGTGATGTTCGAGCGAGAGGCACAGGGCCAGCGCGTGCTCGACCATCGGTTCCTGGATGAACATACGGTCGGCCTGGACGCCTTGCGCGCGGACGTGATGGCGCAGGACTGGGACGACATCGTCAGGGTCTCCGGCATCTCGGAGGCGCAGATCCGGCGCTGCGCCGAGATCTACATCCGCTCCAATGCCACGGTGATCTGCTATGGCATGGGCCTGACCCAGCACCAGTATGGCTCGCGGCTGCTGCAGCAGGTCGCCAATCTGCTGATGCTGCGCGGCAACTTCGGCAAGCCGGGGGCGGGGATCGGCCCGATCCGGGGTCATTCCAACGTGCAGGGCGATCGTACCGTCGGCATCGACGAGAAGCCGGCGGCAGCGTATCTGGATCGCCTTCAGGAGGTGTTCGGTTTCAATCCGCCGCGGGAGCACGGGCACCATGTGGTCGAGTCGATCGAGGCGATGCTCGACGGCAGCGCCAGAGTGTTCATCGGGCTGGGCGGCAATTTCATCCATGCCGTGCCGGACACGCCCCGGGCCTACGAAGCCATGCGCAGCCTGCAGCTGACGGTGGGTATCGCCACCAAGCTCAACCGCGGGCACCTGGTGCATGGCCGCGATGCGCTGATCCTGCCGGTAGTGGCGCGCTCGGAACGTATCGTCACGCCCGCAGGCGAGCAGTTCGTGACGATCGAGGATGCGATGTCGAACGTGACCGCATCGCGCGGTGTTCTTGAGCCGGCCAGCGACCAGCTGCTGCCGGAGGTCGAGATCGTCTGTCGCATGGCGATGGCGACGCTGCCGGACAGCAGGGTCGACTGGGCAGGTTGCAGGCATGACTATGCGCGGATCCGTGACCTGATCGCTGCCGTGTACCCGCAGATCTATGCAGGCTTCAATGAGCGCATCCGGCAGCCGCACGGCTTCCATCTGGACATTGCACCGCGCCGCCGGGTGTGGCCCACCGCCAACGGCAAGGCCAACATCCTTGTGATGCCGGGCCTGGATGTGGACGACCCGGTGGATGATCCTGACATGCTGCGACTGGCCACGGTGCGTTCGCATGACCAGTTCAACACCACCATCTACAGCTACAACGACCGCTATCGCGGCGTATACAACGATCGCAGGGTGGTGTTCATGAACATCGAAGACCGGCTGGCACGCGGTCTGGAGAAGGAGGCGCGGGTCAGCCTGGAGACGCTCAGCGCAGATGGCGTGCGGCGTCGCATCGACGGGCTGACCGTGCTCGACTACCCCATGCCACGGGGCGCGCTGGCGGGCTACTACCCTGAGTTGAATGCGCTGCTGCCGCTGGACTACTACGATCGCCTCAGCGGCACGCCTGCGGCGAAGTCGATTCCGGTACGCATGCGGGCAGACACAGGCAGCGCGGACACCGCATAGGGTCGGGCGGCGGCCCAGCCTGCCACGCCCATCGGCTATGATGCCTGCGATGAATGCTGCTGCTCTCCTGCTGCGCTGGCTGTTGCTCGTTGCCCTGGTGCTGACCGCACCGGGGCTGGCGCGGGCTGCATCGGGCGACGGTGGACAGGGCGACACGGAGTACTGCGCCGCGTCGCATGAGACGGCCGTGGATCGGGCCGGATGCTGCGGCGATCGATCATCGGGCGACTGCGCAGCCAGTGAGTGTCCGTGCCCTCCCGCGTGTACCGGCGTGCCGGCGACCTCCTCCGCCGTGGCGATCACACCCTGGCGTGAGGCGCCACGCGCTGCCCTTGCACGACGGCCTGTGCCGCCGCCCCTGACCGACGCGTTGCGACCTCCCATCGTGTGATGGCCTGCAGGCGCCAGCCGCCTGTTGTCCTGCCTGTCCCATTCCCGATTTTCCCGCGCCTTCGATGCGTGGGTCGCGGGCGTTTCGCCCGCATGCACAAAGGAACCAACACGATGAACCGTTCTCTCTCTCTCGGCCTGCTGCTGGCTAGCATTCTGTCCGGCGCCGGCTGCGCCCGTGCAGCCGAAGAGGTGGCCGCGGCGCCGGGCCATGCTCACGCAGCGGCCGATGCCGCCTCCGTCCCCGATGCGCAGCTGCCGACCGCCATCGTCCACAAGACCGCCAGCTGCGGTTGCTGTGGCGTCTGGGTCGAACACCTGCAGGCCGCGGGCTTCGCGGTGGACGTGCGGGATACCGATGACATGAACCCGATCAAGCGGCGCCTGGGTGTGCCGGTCGGCAAGGGGTCCTGCCATACCGCCGAGATCGACGGCTATGTGGTGGAGGGGCACGTTCCGGCCGAGGACATCAAGCGGCTGCTGAAGGAGCGTCCTGCGGCGCGTGGACTGGTGCTGCCGGGCATGCCGGCCGGTTCGCCCGGCATGGAGATGCCCGACGGTTATGTGCAGCCGTACACGGTGGAACTGGTGCGCGGTGACGGCAGCACCGAGCCGTTCGCCCACCACGGCCAGGGCGGCTGAGGGTCGCTGCTGCTGTGGCGGCTCACAGGCCGCCACGGCTTCAGTGCGCGTTGTCGCGCTCCCTGGCCAGCTGTGCCTCGAAACTGCGCTCGGCTGAATCCGCGTAGGCGCTGCAGCGCATCGCTGCAGCACTGGCCTTGGCGCCTGCGGCATAGTCCCAGCCGCTGGCGCCAGGGTGCGGGGTCAACAGCACGTCGCAGGGCAGGCGGCGCACGGTCGCGAAGCTGCGGCGATAGTCCTCGATCAGGTGCGGATAGCGGGGATTGCCCTGCAACCGGTAGCCCGGCGCACTGAGGCTGTCCGCATAGGCGATGCGTACCGGCCTGCCATCGCGGGTGTCGTTCCAGGTCCAGGCGGTGCTGCCCGGTGTGTGACCCGGCATGAAATGCGCGGTGAAGTGCATTCCGCCCAGCGACACGACCTCGCCGTCCATCAGGATGCGGTCGGCATTGGTCGGAGGGAAGGTGATGTCATCGCCGAAGTGCAGATCGTTGCTGCCCCCGCGCGCCAGCAGGACGGCCGTTTCGGCGTTGCTGGCGATCTGCGCGCCGGTGCGGCGCTTGAGTTCGGCCACCGCACCGGCGTGGTCGGCATGGGCATGGCTGAGCAGGATCCAGCGCAGCTGCTGCGGTGCGACGCCGCGCTGCTGCAGGTTGGCCAGCAGGTGATCGGCCATCTGCGGCATGCCGCCATCGATCAGCACCGCGCCGTCGTCGGTCTGTACCAGCAGTGCGGTCAGGTTTTCGGTGCCGATCTGCCAGGTGTGGTCGGCGATCTGCAGCGGCCTCATCGGCTGCAGCCATGAAGCATCCACCGTGTAGGCCCGCAGCTGGGGCAGGGGCGGCTCTGCTGCGTGTACCGGCGGGACCGCCACGGCAAGGACGAGGGCAGGCAGGAGAGAGCGCATCGTGAAGGTTCGCTGGGAGGAGGCGCAGAAACTAGCATGGGCCTCGTCGGTCGCGTTCCGCATAGATTTCATGGCTCCCATAAGGCTAGGCGAGCCCGGCCCGCAGCCGGTCGTACAGGCGGACCAGGTCGACCAGCGTACGCGCGCCCATCTTGCGCATCACCTGGGCGCGGCGCACCTTCACCGTGATCTCGCTGACGCCCAGGTCCGCAGCGATCTGCTTGTTGAGCCGGCCCCGGACCACGCCATCCACCACGTCGCGCTCGCCGGCCGACATCGACTCCCAGCGCTGCTGGAGGGCGCCCAGTTCGTCGCCTTCGC
Organism: Stenotrophomonas sp. STEN009; assembly: GCF_056760395.1. Classification (NCBI taxonomy): domain Bacteria; kingdom Pseudomonadati; phylum Pseudomonadota; class Gammaproteobacteria; order Lysobacterales; family Lysobacteraceae; genus Stenotrophomonas; species Stenotrophomonas sp. STEN009. The sequence continues at coordinate 152,724 of NZ_JBRRES010000002.1, forward strand.
GGCGGCGCTGGCGATCGATGCCGATGCCCTTGTGGATCGCATCCAGCAGTTCCTGGTCGCGGAAGGGCTTGGTCAGGAACTCGATCGCACCGTCCTTGATCGCGTTGACACCCATCGCGATGTCACCGTGGCCGGTGATGAACACCACCGGCAGGTGCAGGCCACGCTGGCGCATGCCGCGGTGGAATTCCAGGCCGCTCTGGCCCGGCATGCGCACATCCAGCACCAGGCAAGCGGGCGCATCCAGCAGCGGTTGTTCGAGGAACGCCTGGGTGGACGCGAAGCCCCGTACCTGCAGGCCCATCGAGGCCAGCAGATCCTCCAGCGCCGCGCGCACCGAGGGATCATCGTCGATCACGTACACGATGGGCGCCGGCTCGACGGCCGGTGCAGCGGGTCTACGCATGGCGGTCCCCGATGGCAACAGGCAGGTCGAACACGAAGCAGGCGCCACCGCCGGCAACGCGTTCCGCGCGGATGTGGCCGTCATTGGCCTCGATCATGGAGCGGCTCAAGCTCAGGCCCAGGCCGAGGCCGCTCGACTTCGTGGTCCAGAATGCCTCGAACACGCGCTCCGGCTGTTCCGCCGGCAGGCCGATGCCACGGTCGCGCACGCTCAGGGTGATCCGTTGCCCGTCGCGCCGGCTCAGCAGTGACAGCCGGCGTTCGGCCACCGTTACGCCTTCCATCGCATCGACGGCATTGAGAATCAGGTTGCCGATCACCTGCTGCACCTGCACGCGGTCGGCCTGCACCGGCGGCAGATCCGGCTCCAGCAGCAGGGACACGGCCACCCCATGCTGGTCGAGTTCGCTGCGCGACAGCGCAAGCATTTCCTCCACGGCCTGATTCAAGTCGAAGGTGTCGCGCTGGGGTGCCGCACCCCGGGTCAGTCCGCGGATGCGGGCGATCACATCGCCGGCACGATGCGCGTCGGCGAGGATGCGTGACAGCGCCTGCCGTGCCTTGTCAACATTCGGCGGTTCCTGCGCCAGCCAGCGCTGGCAGGCGTCGGCGCTGCTGGCAATGGCCGCCAGCGGCTGGTTCACCTCGTGCGCGATGGACGTGGTCAGCTCACCGACGGTGGACGCGCGGGCGACCCGCAGCAGGCGTGCCTGCGCCTCCTGCACGGCGGCCTTGGCGGCTTCCATTTTCAGCGCCAGCCAGGTGGTGATGGCGATCACCAGCATGCCGATCACCGAATTGACCAGACCGATGCGGTAGGTGCCGAAACGCGTGAGTACGAAGCTCAGGCCGGTCAGGGCGACACAGGCCACGGCCAGGGCCAGCAATCCGCGCGGCGAAAGCACCCGCGAGGCTGCCAGGATCACCGCCGCATAGAAGCAGGCGGCTGCCACCGCGTAGTCGGTCAACGTGTCGAGCAGGAAGATCGCCACTACGGAGACGATCAAGGCCAGCAGCACCAGTGGACGGCGGGACGACAGCGAAGGCATCGGGACAGCTCCCTGGCGGGATGGAAAGGATAGCAAAGCCGGATCTGCCTTCCGCAGCAGGGCGTGTGGCCCGTGATGGCAGCGGCTGCCGCGCTGCACGTGCGCGCGATGATCTCGCGTCACTCCTCCAGGCTGGCATTCCAGAACCCCTGCAGGACGCCGGGCGTGGTGGATAACGCCGCCAGGACCGCATCCAGCTCGTCGCCGTCGGCGGTGGTGGCATACAGCACCGCTTCGATCTCCACATCGCGCTCGCCGAAGGGATGGTGGTCCACCGCGCGCACGGGGTACTGGGCCTGTTCCAGCAACAGCAGCAGGCGATCCAGTACCTCGGCCTGCTGTTCGCGCTGGCAGACGACATTGATGGCATAGACGGCTTCGCTGAACGTCTCCGGCAAGGGCTGCCGCTGGATGCGGTTGACCACCGGCCGCAGCAGCGTGTTGGCGGCGAGCACGAACAGCGTGGCCATCACCGCCTCCGGCAACAGCTTGATGCCGGCACAGGCCCCCACTGCCGCCGAGCCCCACAGGGTGGCGGCGGTGTTCAGGCCCGAGACCTGCGCGCCCTCCTTCATGATCGCGCCCGCGCCCAGGAAGCCGACACCGGAGATCACGTAGGCGACCACGTGCAGCGGCGACGGCGGCCCGCCGTACAGGTCGTGGAAACGGACAGCCAGGTCGACGAACACCGCCGCGCCGACGGCTACCAGCGTGTTGGTGCGCAGCCCTGCGGTACGTTGGCGCAGCTGGCGCTCCAGGCCGATGGCGGCACCGAGGACGAAGGCGGTGGACAGGCTCAGCAGCGAGCCGAGCGTGGCGCCGGCGTTGAACGCGGGCAGGTTCAGGTTGATGGCGGACATCAGGATCTCCCCAGGCACGGCCGGCAACGCCTACTGCCAGCCGTAGCGACGGATGTAGAGCTTCTTCAGTGCAGTGGTCAGTGCGGCATAGCCGAACAGGATCGCCACCAGGAACGGCCAGTACCCTGCCGGCAGTGCCTGCAGCCTGAAGTAGGTGGCCAGCGGGCTCATCGGCAGGATCACGCCCAGGGCCATGATCAGTCCCGTCATCAGCAGCAGCGGTGGCGCGGCGATGCTCTGCAGGAACGGCAGCTTCGGCGTGCGGATCATGTGCACGATCAGGGTCTGGGTCAGCAGGCCGACGACGAACCAGCCTGACTGGAACAGGCCCTGGTCGGCGGGTGTGCGAGCGTCGAACCCATACCACATCAGGGCGAAGCAGCTGAGGTCGAAGACCGAGCTGATCGGTCCGAAGAACACCATGAAGCGGCCGATGTCGGCCGGGTTCCATTTCAGCGGCTGCCGCACCAGGTCCTCGTCCACATTGTCGAACGGAATGGCAATCTGCGAAACGTCGTACAGCAGGTTCTGCACCAGCAGCTGCAGCGGCAGCATCGGCAGGAACGGCAGGAAGGCGGACGCTACCAGCACCGAGAACACGTTGCCGAAGTTGGAGCTGGCGGTCATGCGGATGTACTTGAGCATGTTGCAGAAGGTGCGCCGGCCCTGGATCACGCCTTCCTCCAGCACCATCAGGTTCTTTTCCAGCAGGATGATGTCGGCCGCTTCCTTGGCGATGTCCACGGCGCTGTCGACGCTGATGCCGATGTCGGCGGCGCGCAGCGCGGGCGCATCGTTGATGCCGTCGCCGAGAAAGCCGACCACCTTGCCCTGCGCGCGCAGCTGGCGTACCAGTCGTTCCTTGTGCAGCGGCGTCAGGCGGGCAAACACGCGGTGGTGCTGCAGGGCGTGTGCCAGCGCTTCATCGCCCATGCGTTCGATCTGCGGGCCGGTCAGGATCGTGTCCGCGTCGAGTCCGACCTGGGCACAGACACGGGCGGTGACCAGTTCGTTGTCGCCGGTGAACACCTTGACCTCGACGCCATGCATCGCCAGTGCCTGCAGTGCCTGTGCAGCCGATTCCTTGGGCGGATCAAGAAAGGCCACGTAGCCGATCAGGGTCAGTCCACATTCGTCGGACTGGGTGTAGGTCGCCTGCTGCGCGCTGGTTTCCTTCATCGCCACCGCCACCACCCGCAGGCCCTGTTCGTTCAGTTCCTCGGTGGTCTGCCGGACCCGCGCCAGCCGCCGTTCGTCCAGTGGCATGTCGTGGCCGTTCTCGCGCACGGTGGAGCACACCGCGAGCATCTCCTCGACCGCGCCCTTGCAGATCAGCTCATGGTGATTCCCGCATTCGGATACCACGACCGACATGCGGCGGCGCTCGAAGTCGAACGGTATCTCGTCCACCTTCCGGTAGTCCTGGCTCAGGCGCAGCGAGCTCTGCAGTTCCACGTGCTCCAGCACGGCGCGGTCCAGCAGATTGATCAGGCCGGTCTGGAAGTGGCTGTTGAGATAGGCGAACTTCAGCACGTCTTCCGAGTCACGGCCGAACACGTCGGTATGCCGTTCCAGGGCGATCCGGTCCTGGGTGAGCGTGCCGGTCTTGTCGGTGCACAGCACGTCCATGGCACCGAAGTTCTGGATGGCGTCCAGGCGCTTGACGATCACCTTGCGGCGCGACAGCAGCACCGCCCCCTTGGCCAGGGTGGAGGTGACGATCATCGGCAGCATTTCCGGGGTCAGGCCGACCGCCACCGACAGGGCAAACAGGAAGGCTTCGGTCCAGTCACCCTTGGTCCAGCCATTGACCAGCAGCACGAACGGCACCATCACCAGGGCGAAGCGGATCAGCAGCCAGCTGACACTGTTGACCCCGGCCTGGAAGGCCGTGGGTGCACGGTCGCTGGCGATGCTGCGCTCGGCCAGAGTGCCGAAATAGGTGCGGTTGCCGGTAGCCAGTACCACCGCGGTGGCCGTGCCGGAGACCACGTTGGTACCCATGAACAGCAGGTTGTGCTGATCGAGCAGGCCGGCCTGCGCATCGCCCGGATGGGCGAACTTCTCCACCGGCAGTGATTCCCCGGTCATGGCCGCCTGGGCCACGAACAGATCCTTGGCCGACAGCACCCGGCAGTCGGCCGGAATCATGTCGCCGGCCGAGAGCACGAGGTGATCGCCGGGTACCAGCTCGCGGATCGGCAGGTCCAGCAGCCGTGAGGGCCGCCGGCTGTGCAGGTGCGCACCGAAGTACTGATCGGCCAGGTCTGCCGCTTCCGTTCCAGGGGTGCGCCGCAGTACACGCGCCGTGTTCCCCACCAGTGCCTTCAGCCGTTCAGCGGCGCGGTTGGAACGCCCTTCCTGGACGAAGCGGATCAGGGTGGACAACAGCACCATCGCGGCGATCACCACCGTGGCCTTCGCATCCTCCGTCAGCCAGGAGACCGCTGCCAGCACGGTCAACAGCAGGTTGAACGGATTGCGGTAGCACTGCCACAGGTGGCGCCACCACGGCAGCGGCTTTTCGTGATCGACTTCGTTCGGGCCGAGGGCGGCCAGCCGTAAGTCCGCCTCGTGCTGGCCCAGGCCATCGGCGTGCGAGTCCAGCCTGCTCAGCAGGTGCGCTTCATCGAGCTGCGCCAAGGTGACCAGTCCGGCGGTGAGGTTGAACGGTACGCTCCCGCTGTTGCCGGGACCGAAGCCGGCTTCGGGCATCGCCCGGCGCCGGAACAGGTTGCCGGCGCGCCGGCTGCGCAGGAAAGCGTTGAACCAGGCATTGAGCAGGCTCATGGGGAACTCCTTGATGGGGCCGGCGCAGGACCGGCACGCAGGGGGCAGGGCGTCGCGTCGCCGTTCAGGCGGAGCGCAGGGCCAGTACGTCAGGCGACCAAGGCTGCATGCGAAGGCGCTGGCTGCCGCCGATGCACAGCGGCTTCATCGCGTCGCGGAGGGGGTAGGGCAGATGGCGCAGGACGCTGATGCGCTCGCTGATCGGCAGCAACGAAAGGACGTCGGCCACCACGCGTGGCGAGCCCAGCGCCAGCGAACGGGCAAACAGCACTGGGCCATGCACCCACAGCTGGCTGCGCAGGGCGGTGACATCGCGCGTACCCATCAGGCGGCGCAGGGTGATGTAGAGGGTCTTGCAGGACATGGGGGCACTCTCCAGGCAGGTGCGCCTGGCGGCCCCCCCGCACTCACGCAGGCAGGGACCGGCCGCCAGGCGCCCGGTACGGGCGGAAACAGGCAGGCAGGGGCGCGTTGCGCCCGGCAGGGTCGGGATCCATCGGCGTCTCCGTGCAGGTGGGAAGGGGCTGCCGGGGGCGTTTCCCGGCGGTGGTGCCATTGTCGGCCGCTGGCCGGGCACGGCCTAGAGGCCCGTGGGTTAGCGTCGCTATACCTTGGTATAGCGGCCGCAGTCGAAGCTGACGGAATTGTCAGGCAGGCGACAGCATGGTGCCGGAGGTTGCCACCCAGGATGACGGCAGGCCTGCGCAGACCGGCGCGGGCACCGGATTGGACCCCCTGCCATGCGATTGCCTGATGTCACTGCGCTGCTGCGCCGCCGCCACCTCGCGCTGGGAGCGGCACTGCTGGTTGCCCTGTTGCTGGCGATGTTGTTCCACGGCGTTTCCCGCGGCGACGCACAGCCCAGCGCGGCACCGCCACCGGTACCGGTGGTCACCACGCGCGTCGAGCAGCGTGATGTCCCCCACTGGCGAAGCGGCGTCGGCACGGTGCAGTCGCTGCAGAGCACCGTGCTGCGCCCGCAGGTGGATGGCGTGCTGACCGAAGTGCTGTTCGAGGAAGGGCAGAAGGTGCGCAAGGGGCAACTGCTCGCGCGTATCGATGATCGCGCCATCCGTGCCGGTCTGGGCGGTGCACAGGCGGCGCTGGTGCGCGACCGCGCCACGCTGGACGCGGCGCGCTCGGATCTGTCACGGCTGCAGCATCTGTCCAGCGACCAGCTGGTGTCGCGACAGATGCTGGAGCAGCAGGCCGCCACCGTGCAGCAGTTGCAGGCCACCGGCTGCGGCAACCAGGCTGCGGTGGACGCAGCGCAGGTGCAGCTCTCGTATACGCGCATCGTGGCGCCGATGGACGGCCGCATCGGTCTGCGCCAGGTGGATCCGGGCAATCTGGTGCGCGCCAGTGACGCGCAGGGGTTGGTGACCGTGCAGCAGACCGATCCGATCTCGGTGGTGTTCGCGCTGCCGCAGGACGCGCTGCCGCAGCTGCGACAGGCGCTCGCCGCAGGCGACGCACAGGTGCAGGCACTGGACCGCGAGGGTGGCCAGCTGCTGGCTGAGGGCACGTTGCAGGTGATCGACAACCAGGTGGACGAGGCCTCCGGTACGGTGCGGCTGCGCGCGCGCTTCAGCAATGCGTCCGATCAGCTGTGGCCCGGACAGCTGGTCAGCGTGCGGGTGCGCACCGGCCAGAGCACGGGCGCGCTGGTGCTGGATGCCGCGGCGATCCAGCGTGGCGTGCAGGGCAGCTTCGTCTACCGCGTGGTCGCTGATGGCAGCGTGGAATCGCTGCCGGTCACGGTCGGTGAACAGGACGGCGGGCAGGTGGTCGTGCAGGGTGAGCTGCGGGTCGGCGATGTGGTGGTACGCGATGGACAGTCGCGGCTGCGGCCGGGCACGGTGGTGGCCGAGGCCAAACCCGCCGCGGCGCCTGCAGCGGTCCGGCGCGGGGCGGCACCGTGAGCGCGCGCACCTCGCTGTCCAGCTGGTTCGTTCATCACCCGGTCGCCACGACCCTGTTGACCCTGGCGGTGGTGCTGCTGGGCGTGGCAGCATTGCCGCGCCTACCGGTGGCGCCGTTGCCGGAGGCTGAGTTCCCGACCATCCGGGTCAATGCCAATCTGCCCGGTGCCAGCGCCGAGACCATGGCCTCGGCGGTGGCCACGCCACTGGAAACCCAGCTGACGGGCGTGCCCGGCATCATCGAGATGACCTCGACCAGTGCACTGGGCAGCACTTCGATCACCCTGCAGTTCGATCTGGAAAAGAACATCGACACGGCCGCGCAGGAAGTGCAGGCGGCGATCAACGCCGCCGCCGGCCGCCTGCCCAGTGAACTGCCGAACATGCCGACCTGGCGCAAGGTGAATCCGGCCGACAGTCCCATCCTGGTGCTCAGCGTGGTGTCGACCCAGATGTCGATGACCGAATTGAGCGATCTGGCCGAGAGCCGCCTCGCACGCTCGATCAGCCAGATCAGCGGCGTTTCGGAGGTCGGCATCGTCGGCCAGCAGCGTCCGGCGATCCGCATCCAGGCCCAGCCGGAGCGGCTGGCGGCGATGGGCCTGACCCTGTCCGACCTGCGTGGCGTGGCGCAGAACGCCAGCCTCAACCAGGCCAAGGGTGCACTGATGGGCGAGCAGCGCACGTCCACCTTCGAAGCCAACGACCAGCTGTTCAGTGCCCAGGACTACCGGCGCCTGGTCGTTGCCTATCGTGACGGCGCACCGGTGGTGCTGGGTGATGTCGCGCAGGTGATCGACGGCGCCGAGAATGCCTACGTGCAGGCGTGGCCGAACGGCCAGCCTGGGGTCGGCCTGATCATCAGCCGGCAGCCCGGCGCGAACATCGTGCGCACCACCGATGCGGTGCTGGCCGCCTTGCCGGAACTGAGCGCGAACCTCCCGGCCAGCGTCGATGTGGAGGTGCTCAACGACCGTACGCGCACCATCCGCGCGTCGCTGCACGAGGTGGAGCTCACCCTGGTACTGACCATCGTGCTGGTGGTGCTGGTGATGGGCCTGTTCCTGCGCCAGCTTTCCGCCACGCTGATCGTCGGCGCGGTACTGGTGGTCGCGCTGGTGGCGACCTTCGCCGCGATGTACGTGGCCGGCTTCAGCCTCAACAACCTGACCCTGGTGGCACTGGTGGTTGCGGTCGGCTTCGTGGTCGACGACGCGATCGTCGTGGTGGAGAACATCCACCGTCACCGCGAGGCCGGGCTCGGTCCGGTGGACGCCGCCCTGAAGGGCGCCGGCGAAATCGGCTTCACCGTGGTCTCGATCAGCCTGTCGTTGATTGCCGCCTTCATCCCGCTGCTGTTCATGGGCGGGGTGGTCGGGCGCCTGTTCGCCGAGTTCGCGCTGACCATCACCGTGGCGATCCTGATTTCCATCGTCGCCTCGCTGACCCTGGCACCGATGATGGCCGCGCACCTGATGAAGCGCATGCCGGCGCACCGGGACAGCGAGCGGACCCTGGCCGGGCGCCTGCTGGCCGGCTACGACCGCAGCCTGCAATGGGCCCTGCGCCGCCAGCGGCTGGTGCTGGCGGGCTTCGGCCTGACCGTGGCGGTGGCGGTGGCCTCGTACATAGTGATTCCCAAAGGCTTCTTCCCCCTGCAGGACACCGCCTTCGTGTTCGCCACCACCGAGGCGGCGCAGGACATCGGCTACGAGGACATGGTGGCCAAGCACCAGCAGCTCGCGCGCATCGTTGCGGATGATCCGGCCCTGCAGGCCTACAACCACGCGGTCGGTGCCACTGCCGGCAGCCAGACGCTGTCCAACGGCCGCTTCTGGTTCGTGCTGAAGGACCGCGGCGACCGCGATGTGGACGTGCACGGCTTCATTGACCGGGTGCGGGCGAAGATGGCCAGCGTGCCCGGCATCACCGTGTACATGCGCGCGGCGCAGGACATCAATCTCGGCGCCGGGCCGGCGCGGACGCAGTACCAGTATGCCCTGCGCGGACAGGACAGCCGCGAGCTGTCGCAGTGGGCCGAGCAGCTGACCGAGCGGCTGCGGGGCCTGCCGCAGCTGCGTGACGTGTCCAATGACCAGCAGGTCGGCGCCAGCGTGACCCGGCTGGAGATCGACCGCACGGCAGCGGCGCGCTTCGGCCTGACCGCCAACGACATCGACCAGGTGCTCTACGATGCCTTCGGCCAGCGCCAGATCAACGAGTTCCAGACCGAAACCAACCAGTACCGGGTCATCCTGGAAATCGCGCCGGGCATGCTGGGGCAGGTCGATGCGCTGTCCTACTTCCACCTGCGTTCGCCACTGACCGGGCAGATGGTGCCGCTGTCGGCCGTGGCCCAGGTGCAGCCCCCGGGCAATGGTCCGCTGTCGATCAGCCATAACGGCATGCTGCCGGCGGTGAACCTGTCCTTCAATCTGGCCCCCGGCGTTTCACTGGGCGAAGCGGTCGGCCTGGTGGAGCAGGCGCAGGCGCAGATCGGCATGCCTGCCAGCATCAGCGGCCGCTTCCAGGGCACGGCACAGGCCTTCCAGGAGTCGCTGGCCAGCCAGCCGCTGCTGATCCTCGCGGCCCTGCTGGCGGTCTACATCATCCTCGGCGTGCTGTACGAGAGTTTCGTGCACCCGCTGACCATCCTGTCCACTCTGCCGTCGGCCGGCATCGGCGCGGTGCTGATGCTCTGGCTGTGGGGGCTGGACTTCTCGATCATGGCGCTGATCGGCATCGTGCTGCTGATCGGCATCGTCAAGAAGAACGGCATCCTGATGGTCGACTTCGCCCTCGACGCACAGCGCAACCGCGGGCTGGCGCCGCTGGAGGCGATCCATGAGGCCTGCCTGACCCGGTTCCGCCCGATCATGATGACCACGCTGGCCGCGTTGCTCGGTGCCATTCCGCTGATGATCGGTTTCGGTACGGGTTCGGAACTGCGCCAGCCGCTGGGCGTGGCGGTGGTCGGTGGCCTGCTGATCAGCCAGCTGTTGACCCTGTACAGTACCCCGGTGATCTACCTGGCCCTGGACCGCCTGTTCCTGCAGCGTCGCCGCGAGCGCAGGGAGGCGGCGGGCGCTGCCCTGGCGGACCCTGGATGAAACTGCTGATCGTGGAAGATGAAGGCAAGACCGCCCATTACCTGCGCACCGGCCTGGGCGAGCAGGGCTGGGCGGTGGATCTGGCTGCGGACGGTGTCACCGGCCTGCATCTGGCGCGCGAGTTCGACTACGACGTGATCGTGCTGGATGTGATGCTGCCGGGCATGGATGGCTTCAGCGTGCTGCGCGAGCTGCGCCGCAGCAAGCAGACACCGGTGATCATGCTGACCGCGCGGGACCGCGTGGATGATCGCGTGCACGGCCTGGGGCAGGGCGCCGACGACTACCTGGTCAAGCCGTTCTCGTTCATCGAACTGCTGGCGCGGCTGCAGGCCCTGGTGCGGCGTGGGCGCCAGCAGGAGCCGACCGAACTGCAGGTGGGCGATCTGCAGGTGAACCTGCTGGCCCGGCGGGCCTACCGCGATGGCTCGCGGCTGGACCTGACCGGCAAGGAGTTCGCGCTGCTGGCGCTGCTGGCGCAGCGGCGGGGCCAGATCCTGTCCAAGACGGTGATCGCCGCCCAGGTCTGGGACATCAATTTCGACAGCAATACCAATGTGGTCGAAGTAGCGATCAAGCGCCTGCGCGGCAAGATCGACGGCCCTTACCCGAGGAAGCTGCTGCATACCGTGCGCGGCATGGGCTACGTGCTGGAAGTGCGCGAGGACGAGGGTGGGCGTGGATGAGGATGTCGATCGCCCAGCGCCTGTCGGCGATGTTCGCGCTGGCCGCATTGCTGGTGTTTGCTCTGCTGGGCGTGGGCGTCTATGGCGTGCTCGAGCGGCAGGTGGTGCGCTACCAGCATGCGGAACTGCAGACCAAGCTGCACGCGGTCAGTGGCAGCGTCGCGATGTGCGACAGCACCGAGCGCTGGAACAAGGTGCGCGAGAAGGTCGGCAACCTGATCTCCGGGGACCGCGACACCCTGGTCTGGGCATGGAGCGAGAACCCCACATTCCGCATCGGCCAGGCAGAGCCGCAGGTGCAGGCCCCCGGCAAGGGTGACAACGGCATGGGCACGCTGGCGCGTGAGGGCGGGCACCCGCTGCGCACGCTGTATGAGCGGGTGCCGGGCAAGGGCGCGCGACCGGATGTGGACCTGTGGATCGGCATCGACTCGGAGCCCTATACGCAGGCGCTGCAGCGCTTCGGCGTTGCGTTGTGGGTGGCCGGCGGGCTGGGCGTGCTGCTGGTGGCCGGGCTTGGCTACTGGATCGCCCGGCTGGGGCTGGCCCCGCTGCGGGCGCTGTCCAACGAGGCACGCTCGCTCAGCCCGCAGCGGCTGTCGCAGCGCCTGGCCGCGCAGGGACTGCCGGCCGAACTGGGCCACCTCACGCAGGCCTTCAACGGCGCGCTGGATCGGTTGGAAGCAGCGTACACGCGGCTGGACGGGTTCAACGCGGACGTCGCGCACGAGCTGCGCACCCCCCTGGCCAATCTGATGGGACAGACCCAGGTGGCCCTGTCCCGTCCGCGTGATGTGGCGGCGCTGCAGGAGGTCATGCAGTCCAACCTGGAGGAACTGGAGCGCCTGCGTGCGATCGTCAACGATATGTTGTTCCTGTCGCGGGCCGGCCAGGGCGATATCGCGGTGGAAACGCGTCAGGTCCAGCTGGCAGACGAGGTCGCCACCGCCGGTGAGTTCATGGAATTCCTGTTCGAAGAGGCCCAGCTGACGTTGCATGTCGAAGGCGACGCCACCGCCCGCATCGATCCGTCGTTGTTCCGCCGCGCGCTGACCAACCTGTTGCACAACGCCGTGCAGCATGCGCGTCCAGGCAGCGACGTGCGTGTGCAGCTGCAGTCCGAAGGCGAGGGCGTGCGGGTGGCCGTGCTGAATGAAGGCAACGGCATCGCCGCCGAGCATCTGCCCCTGCTGTTCGAGCGCTTCTACCGGGTCGACCAGGCCCGTGAGTATCGGGGCGAGCGCCATCACGGGCTGGGGTTGTCCATCGTCAAGGCCATCGCCGCACTGCATGGCGGCGAAGTGTTCGTGGCCAGTTCGGACGGTCTGACGACGGTCGGCTTCACCGTGGCACGGTGAAGGAACGATTCAGCCGGGCTGGCCGAAACGGTCGGCGAAGTCGTCGGTCGCGCGCACCAGCGCGTCGGTCGTGGCCGCTTCGTTCGCACTGTGGCCGGCAATCACCATCTCCAGCCTGGCTTCCGGCCACGCCTTGGCCAGTTCCCACGCGCTGCGTGGCGGACAGATGATGTCGTAGCGGCCCTGTACGATCACCGCCGGGAGGTGGCGGATCCGCTCCACATCGCGCAGCAGCTGGCCGGGCTCAAGGAAGGCCCCGTTGCGGAAGTAATGCGCTTCGATCCGGGCCTTGGCCAGGGTATCCATCGGGTCGCTGCTGGATTCGGCGGACACCTCGTGCTGCAGGGTCGCAGCATTGTCCTCCCAGCCCAGCCACGCCGTTGCGGCAGCAATGCGGATGGCGGGGTCCGGGCTGTCCAGGCGTGTCCAGTACGCCTGCAGCAGGTTGCCGCGCTCATCTTCGGGAATGTGCGCTTCATAGCGGTCCCAGCGCTCCGGAAATATCCAGCGCGCACCGCCCTGCAGCTCGGAAAACCATTGGTTCTCGATGTCCCGCCCCAGATACACGCCGCGCACGATGAGGCCGGTGGCGCGGGCGGGATGGGCCTGCGCGTACGCCAGCGACAACGTCGAGCCCCAGGAGCCGCCATACACCAGCCAGCGCTCGATACCGAGGTGCTCACGCACCTTCTCGATATCGGCCACCAGTTCCTGCGTGCTGTTGTCGCGCAGTTCGCCGAACGGGGTGGAACGGCCGCTGCCGCGCTGGTCGATCAGCACGATGCGGTACCGCGCCGGGTCGAAGAAGCGACGATGCGTGGGTGAGATGCCGGCACCGGGACCGCCATGCAGATACACCACCGGAATGCCGTCGGGCGTCCCGCACTCTTCGACATGCAGGGTGTGCAGCGTGCTCACGGGCAGAGTGTGCTCGCGATAGGGCGTGATCGGGGGATACAGCGTGCGCATGATGGACGTCAGTGGACCGGGGTCTGACAGCATACCCCCGGCGCGCGCCTACAATGGCGTCATGTCCAGGCAGCCCACTCTCGACGACCTGCGCCGCTACGCGGTGGCGCGCACCCTGTTCCCGCCGACAACGTTGATGGCCGCGATCCGGCGGCTGGGCTTCGTACAGGCCGATCCGATCCGCGCGCCGGCCCGGGCACAGGATCTGACACTGCGGCATCGGGTGAAGGACTATCGGGCCGGTGACCTCGAGCGGCGTTACCCGCGCCTGCCGGTAGAGGAGGACTGCCTGGTCAACTACGGCTTCCTGCCGCGCGAGTACCTGGCGTTGATGCATCCCCGCGTGGCCCGGCGTGCATGGGACGCGGACACCGAACGCCGTGCGGCGGATGTGCTGGCGTTCGTGCGCGAACGTGGCAGCGTGCATCCGCGCGAGGTCGACCAGGCGTTCGCGCACGGCCGGGTGACCAACTACTGGGGCGGCACCAGCAACGCCAGCACGCATCTGCTGGAGGGCATGCACTATCGCGGCCTGCTGCGGGTGCAGCGGCGCGACAGCGGAACGCGCATCTACAGCGTGGCCGAGCATGCGCCGGCGGAGGACAGCGAGGACGGGCGCGTGCGGCGCGCGGCTGCACTGGTCGCGCTGATCGTGCGCAAGTACGCGCCGCTTCCATCGGCCAGCCTGACCTACCTGGCCCGGCTGCTGGGCTACGGCGCACCGCATCTGGCCGAGCAGACCCGGCAGGCGCTGAAGCTGGCGAAGGAACAGCTGGCGAGCGCTACCGTGGAGGGCACCACGTGGTACTGGCCGGCGGACGAGAATCCGCGCTCACGACGGCATGCGCCGGACGAGCAGGTACGCCTGCTGGCGCCGTTCGATCCGGTGGTCTGGGACCGCCGGCGGTTCGAGCTGCTGTGGGGCTGGGTCTACAGGTTCGAGGCCTACACGCCGGCGCCCAAGCGCCAGTATGGCTACTACGCGCTGCCGATGTTGTGGCACGAGCAGGTGGTGGGGTGGGCCAATGTGACTGTCCGCGACGGCCAGCTTGAGCCATCGCTCGGCTACGCGGGGCGCTCACTGGCGCGCGACCGGCTGTTCCGCAGTGCGCTGAAGGACGAGCTGCAGCGCATGGCGCTGTTTCTGGCGGGCGGGCGCGGGGCCGGGTAGCGCTCGCAGCAGGTTGCTGTGGGCGCGTTCGCGATGATCGCCGAGCGTCGTTTCGATGACGTCGACGGCGCCTGCATGACGGCGCAGGCACAGTGGTGGCTCTGCCCGCCGGCTTCAGGAGTTCTGCATGGCCCGCCGCAAGACGCTGCGCATCGCCACGTTCAACGTCAACGGTATCGGCACGCGCTTGCCCCATCTGCTTGCCTGGCTCGACAGGACATCGCCGGACGTGGTCGCATTGCAGGAGCTGAAGGCCACTGATGCTGCATTCCCGGCCGATGCGCTGGAACAGGCCGGCTACGGTGCACTGTGGCTGGGCGAACCGCGATGGAATGGCGTGGCCCTGCTGGCAAGGGATGCGGTGCCGGTGGAAAGCCGGCGGCGGTTGCCGGGCGAACCGGCGGATGTGCAGAGCCGCTATCTGGAAGCGGCGGTGCACGGCATCGTCGTGGGTGGTCTCTACCTGCCCAACGGCAATCCCCAGCCGGGCCCCAGGTTCGACTACAAGCTGCGCTGGATGAAGCGCCTTATCCGTCACGCGCGCAGCCTCGTCGATCTCCCGCACCCTGCAGTGCTGCTGGGCGATTTCAACGTCATCCCCACCGAGGCCGATGTGTACGACCCGAAGGCATGGCGCCGCGACGCGCTGTTCCAGCCGGAGGTGCGCGAGCAGTTCGAGCATCTGCTCGCGCAGGGCTGGACCGACGCCCTGCGCAGCGTGCACGGTGACAGCACGATCTACACATTCTGGGACTACTTCCGCCAGCATGCCGAGCGCGACCGGGGACTGCGCATCGATCACCTGCTGCTGAACCCGATCCTGGCGGCACGGATGGTGGATGCAGGCGTGGATCGTTGGGTGCGCCTGCAGGACAAGGCCAGCGATCACGCGCCAACGTGGGTGACGGTGCGCACCTGATCCGGATCCGGCGTTGTCCGTCAGCACTGTGGTGGGGCGTCCGCTCAGCGCGTCTGCAACGATGCCTGCAGGGCGGCGGCCAGGGCAGCATCACCTGACACCAGGTCACGCCAGCGCAGGACCACACCCTTGCGCCGGCCTTTTTCCACCAGCTTCAGGCCCTGCGGATCAAGCGTCAGGGTGTAGTGCTGGCCGTCGATCTCCAGTTCAGGCCGCAGTGGCCGGTCCAGCGGCGTCATCTGCGTGCTGCCGATGCAGGCCGGGGGGCGCGTGCCGAGACGTGCCGATGGCCGCGGACATGCCAGCGCCACGGAAAGTCGACGGCGCGGCTGATGCCGATCCGCGGGCCGATGACCGGGTCCGTCGGCGGAGGTGTGCCGTCGCGGGCAATGACCACACCGTGGCTGCCCGTCACCAGATCGGCGCCGTCGAAGCTCTTGTCCAGGCCGAATGCCTGGGACAGCTTGCCTGGGCCGCTGGCAAGATCGCGGTCGTGCCGTGCGGCTGGCCTGAGTTCCCGCATCCTGTCGATGCCCTGCACGGGCTCCGCTGCGCGCAGCAGGACTGCCACGCCCTCGTGTTCCTGCCCGCACACCACGTTGCTTCCCCAGTGGATGCCGTAGCTGAAGTACACGTACAGATGCCCGGCCTCCCCGAACATGCTGGCTGTCCGCGGCGTCGGTCCTCGGTAGGAGTGCGCGGCCGGGTCCTGGCTGCCGCCGTAGGCCTCGACCTCGACGATACGGGCCGCCCGTCCATCGCTGCGTATCAGCAGCGCATTCAGGAGTTCGGGGGCGACCTCCTGCGGCGGACGCTGGTAGAAACGGCGCGGCAGGAGCGTCCAGTGATCGGGCAGCCAGTCAGGCACGGCGGTAGCGGGTCGGCGAACGGGGGATCAGTCTGGCGCTGGCAGGGTGAAGCGGATGCGGACGCGGCGTCAATCCGGTGAACGCGGCGCGCGAAGCGCCGCACGCCGGGCGGCGTAGACTTCCGGCGTCTGCGGTTTGACGAACAGCGCCACCAGTTCCGGGTACTCACGCTTGACGGCGTTTTCGATGCGGGTGATGCAGGCCTCGATCTGCGGCGTATGCCGATCATCCTCGAACTCCGCGCTGAGCATGGCCACCACCTGCTCCGGGCCCATCTGCATGGTGGTCACGCCATTGGCGCGGCGCAGATCGGCATCGGTTTCGGCGACGGCCAGGATGCGCTCGGCCACCGCTGGATGGGCAGGCTCGCCCACCAGCAGACCCTTGGTCTCGCGTGCCAGCAGAAACGCAGTCACCGCCAGAACTGCGGCGATGCACAGCGAGGCCACGCCGTCCAGGACCGGCATGTCCAGCAGTTGCGCCGCGACCAGCCCGGCCAGCGCGAATCCGAGACCGAGCAGGGCTGCACTGTCCTCCAGAAGCACGGTGAACGTGGACGGGTCCTTGCTGCGTCGGAACGCCTCGAAGTAGCCGAGCCTGCCCTTGGTGCGGCGGAACTCGCGCAGCGCCACCCACCACGACGCGCCTTCGAAGAGGATGGAAATGCCCAGCACGCTGTAGCTCAGCACATGGTGGGTCGCCGGTTCCGGCTGGCGGATGTGCTGGATGCCCTCGTATGCCGACACGCCCGCGCCCGCCGCAAACACCAGCAAGGCCACGATGAAGCTCCAGAAATACAGCTCGCGCCCGTAGCCGAATGGATGCACGGTGTCCGGCGCCTTGCCGGCCCTGCGCAGCCCGTACAGCAACAGCACTTCGTTCAGGGTGTCGACCAGCGAGTGCACGCCTTCACTGAGCATCGCTGAACTGCCGGAGATGCCAGCGGCGATGAATTTGGCCACGGCAATGGCGAGGTTGCCGGCCAGGGCGGCATAGATGACGAGGCGGGGACCGGTGGGGGCGGACATCGCAGGGCGGTTCAAGGAAGGTTGCCTGATCTTCCTGATGCTGCCGTCCCCGGGGCGTGCAGGGCGTCCGTCAGCGACCCTTCGGATTCAGGTAGAGCCGCGCGCTGTCGGACTCGCGAAAGCCAGACCACCGTCCGCCACCCGATGCACGGAAACGGCCGTACACCGTGTTGCTGGTGTCGGTCAGCAGCAACTGGTTACCGGAAAGCACCCAGCGGTTGGCCGGGAAGAATCCCTCTGGACAGCCCGCCGGCACATAGGCGCTGTAGCCGCCGAACCACTCCATGCTCTTCAGTTCGATCGTGCAGGTGTTCCCGTTCTCCTCGCCCAGCGTCCACGTGCCGAACAGGTCGCTGTCACGCAGATCGCGGGGATGGCGGCGTTCCTGGCCCCAGCGATCGGTGTCATCGGGGACGCCGATCTCCAGATCCACGCCGGTGCTCTCGCTGTTCGATTCGGAATGCGTCCGGGAATGGGTGCTGGACTGCGAGGTCATCGAGCCGCTGCTGCCGAAGGCCGTGTCATCGCTGCGCTGGCTTTGGCTCTGGGTGGTCGAGGTCTGGGTGGTCTGCGAGGTCTCGGTGCTCTGCTGGCCAAAGCCGAAGGATGCATCCTGGGCCATGACGGGAAGGGTCAGGCAGCACAGCGCAGCCAGGCAGGTGCGCGGGAGCAGGGCGGGCATGGCGGGAACCTCGGAAGGGCGACCCGGAAAGCATGAGACCGGCAGGGTGGGAGACCGCGTGATGGTGCCATGCCGGCTGCGCAACGGCACTCGATGGCGGGCACCGTGGCGGTGCCCGTCGCCCCGGTCCCGGCCCTCAGGGCCTGGGTTTCAGCCGCGCCACGCGTCGTCGGTACTGGTAGACGTTGTCGCCCTCGATGCGGGTGGCCTCGGTGCCGCGCACCTGGCCCACCTTCTGGTCCGAGCCGCTGACGGGCGCGGCCTGCACTTCGGTTTCATGCTCGAAGGCGTGTGATTTGTCGGTATTGCGGTAGTAGCGGTACAGCGCCCAGTACAGCGCGGTCGCGCCGGCCGGACCTGCCGCCAACAGCCAGAGGCCACTGTCGTCGCTCATGCGGTCGCCATCAGAATGAGGATTGCCACTGCTTCGATGATCGTGCCGGCCGTAAGGGCTGCCAGCAGCATCTTCCACTGCTGCACGGGCACGCTTCCCATGGTTTCGCCGGTACGCCCGTTCACCGCGATGTAGTGCAGCATGCCGCCGTTGCGGCCGGGCTGATGATAGGAGTACAGCCAGACCGGCAGGTACATGGATACCCAGCGGGTGCCATGCACGTCCAGCTGTTCCTGCTCCCAGCGGACGCCCCGGTTGTAGCCACGCACCGACGCTTCCACCTGTGCGCGCGCGATCGACAGCAGCTGGTCCTCCAGCCGCGGGCGCAGCGTTTCGACATCGAGATTGCGCTTCTCGGACGTGAAGCCGGCCAGGTAGGACGCGTTCCATTTCACCGCGTTCTTGGTGTCGAACGGCAGAATGGTGTTGATGATGTTGTTGGTGTTGGCACTGATGTCCAGATTGCCGCGCTCGGCAGAGGATTCCAGCGGCAGATCGTCGACGGTGAAGTTCACCTGGCGCTCGATCTGGTAGACATCGGCATCGTATACGGTGCGCTTGTTCTTCTCGCTGCCCACGGTGTATCGGCGGGTCTGGATCTCGCCCTTGCCCGCCACGACGGCGCTGACATTGCTGTCCACGATCATGTACGGCAGGTACACGCCGACCACGTTCTCGGGCGTGAACTGATCCTTGAAGGCTTTCAGGGCGAACAGACGGCGCTTGTCGACGAACTGGCGGATGCGGGCAACCGCATCGTCCTTGCTGATGTGGAACGGCAGTACCGCATCCGGCACCGCGCCATTGGCGATCTGCTCGTTGACGCCGAACACATGCCGGCACCAGTGGCAGCGCGCCGTCATCGTGCTCTCGGTGTTGACCGTGACTTCGGCGCCGCAGCCGGTGCATTTGAAGCTCATCAGCGCCGACGCATCGGCATCGATGTCGCGTGCACCGCTGGCAATGATGGTGCCACGCAGCTGGTCGATGTTCTCGCCCAGACCGAATGCCTCTTCCACCCGGGCGCCATGCCATTCGTGACGGCAGTACAGGCAGACCAGGATGTCTGTGCCGAGCTTGGGCCGGATATCGGTGGCGCCGCATTTCGGGCACCGGTTCAGGCCGTCCTTCAACTCGGTGGCGGAGGTGTCGATGGCCAGCGGGTCCGGGGCGTCCACTTCGTCGCGGATCGCCTGCGGCAGCTGCGAGGTGTCCAGCGGGAAGCTGCCGGGTGGGGGAGGGACGTCCCGCGGAGAGCCCGGACCGTCCAACGCCGCCCCCGGCAACGGCGGAGGTGTCACAGGGCCGGAAGCGGGCAGCGGAGGCGGTCCGTTGCGTGGATCTGACATGTGCGGTTCGCGTCCTGCGGGTTACAGGCCCAGCGCCTTGGCCTTCAACGCATCATAGTCATCCTGGGTGATCAGGCCCAGGTCCAGCATCTCCTTGGCCTTTTTCAGCTTGGCCACCGGGTCATCCGCGGCTGGGGTGGCCGGCTGCTGCATGCCGCCGACACCGAACATGCCCGATGCCATGCCGACCCCCACCAGGCCTGCCGCGCCGCCGTTCTCGCCGGCGGACTGGATGCCCTGGGCGACACTGGCCTGCAGGTTGGAGTTGCCGCGCGATCCGGCCAGCGCGTCGGCGCGCTGCACGGTCTTGAGCAGTTCGCGGGTAGTGGCGTCGTATTCGATGGAGACGATCGCCGTCTTGACGATGGCCAGGCCGCGATCGCTCTGCCACTGGTAGGCCTGCTCGACGGCGGCCGACAGGCTCTGCGCGAAGCCGATCGAATCCTGCTGCAGCCGGGTGATGCGGTTGCCCTTGCCCGGATCGTTGGTGTACAGGCTGAAGGCCGGCGCCAGCGAGCCCACCACCTCATTGAACAGCTGGGTGGCGGCAGCGTTGTCCAGATCGGTGAAGTCGAACACCTTGCCCGGTTGCAGGTAGGCTGCGGGTACGAAGTTCTTCACGAACAGGATCGGATCAACGATCTTCAACGTGTACGAACCGCGGGTGACCGCGCCGACCTGGGTGTTGAGGAAACCGTCATCCCAGTAGATCTCCGACTGGGTGCCGAAACGGTTGTCCGGCAGTTCCTTCAGCGAGACGAAGAAGGCGGCCTGCTGGCTTCCCGGCTGGCCACCGAACTTGAAGCGCTCCCAGCTCTGCTTGATGAAGGTGCTGACCAGGCCATCGCCGGCGAAGAGGGACTGCGAGTTCAGGTCGTCCGAGCGCCATTCGTATCCGCCCGGTTCGGCGACGAAGGCGGTGATCGCACCGTCCTGGAACAGCAGCAGGCCGTAGCCCTCGGGCACGACGATCTTCGAGCCGTTGCTGATGATGTTGGACGACCCGTGGGTATTGGAGCCGCGCCCGGCATTGGTGCCCTGCGGGACCGCAGCGAACAGGGCTGCGGTGGCCGGTAGGCCGGTGGGCACGGTGTAGAAGTCCTTCCACTGGTCGGCCAGCACACCACCGACCGCACCCTTCACCGCCTGTACCAGACCCATGGCCAACTCCCTGTTGTTGCGTGGACAGGCACCATGCCTGTCGAGCCCGCCTGAATATAGCAGCGGGCGGGGGCGGGCGTGCCATCCCTTGCTGAATCAGGTGGCGGGCGGCCGTCGCAGCGCCTGCAGCACGGCGGCCATGTCCAGCCCGCCCAGGCCGAGCCGCTGGGCGCGGTCAAAAAGGGCATCGCTGGCCTCGATCAGCGGTGCCTTGATGCCGGCGTCGCGTGCTGCCGCAGCCACCAGCTGGCTGTTCTTCAGCACGTCGGTGATCGACGCCTGCACCGCATAGTCGCCGCGCACCATCTTGTCGAGCTTGATCCGCGAAACGTCACTGGCCATCGGGCCGGCATCGAGCACCTGCGCGAAGCGCTCCAGCGGAATGCCGTGCGCTTCGGCGAAATGCACGGCCTCGGCCAGGCCGGTCACCAGCGTGATCAGGTACAGGTTCACGGCGAGCTTCATGCGCAATGCCGCGGGAACATTGCCGCAGGGAACGCATTGCCTGCCCAGCGGCGCCACCAGCGCGGAAGCCTGTGCGACGTCCTCGTCTTCACCTGCCAGCAGGATGACCAGCTGCGCGGCTTCGGCCTGCACCCGCGAGCCGGACACCGGGGCTTCCACATAGCGCCCGCCGGCTGCGCGCACCTGTTGTGCCAATGCATGCGAATAGGACGCGGAGCTGGTCCCCATGTTGATCAGCAGGCGACCGGCAGCACGCGCGGCGAATTCGGGGCTGTCGCGTGCCAGCACGCTGTCGATCGCCGCGTCGTTGGCGAGCATGAGGATGATCGTGCCGCAGGCAGCGAACACGTCTTCAACGCCATCGGCCACTCCGACACCGGCGGCGACCGCCTCGGCGTCGTTGCGGCCCGAGCGCGACCATCCCAGTACCTGGCTTCCCGTCCGCGCCAGGTGCGACGCCATCGGCGTTCCCATCACTCCGAGCCCGATGAATCCGACAGGCATGACTGCTTCCACTGGGGACAAGGCGCCCATCATGCCGCAGGGCGCCGGCGACCGGCAGGGATTGACCGCGCGCAGTCGGGGACGCAGGCTGGGCCGGCTCATGGCCGCCCGACACCCATCGCCCCTGTCCGCATCCTCGCACGCCATTGAAGGGGTGGCGTGCGCGGAGGATGCGTGGCCCTGCCTCGTGCATGCGGGGAGGCCATGAACCAGAGCCCGGAACTGCTGCGCCGGTTGCTGCGTGCCCGCGACTGCGTGGACCGCGCCAGCCACGAACCGTGGCCGGTCGCCCGTCTGGCCGAGGTCAGCGCAGTGTCCGTGGCGCACTTCGCACGCTCTTTCAAGCAGGCGTTTGGCATACCGCCCCATCGCTACCTGCTCAGCCGGCGCATCGAGCGGGCGGTTGCCCTGCTGCGCGAGACCGAACTGCCCATCACCGAGATCGCGCTGGCGACCGGCTGGGTCAGCCTGGGCACCTTTGGCCGCATCTTCCGTGACATCACCGGCGCCAGCCCGGGTGCCATCCGCGAACGCGAGCGCGCAGGGGTGGCGGCGCAGGGTCGGCTACCGGAGTGCCACGCCCGCGCGGCGCGACGCCCTGACCTGAAGACCGCAGTTCTGGAGAAGCGGCGACGCGACAGCGCTGCTAACGTCGCCCCTGACTGAGGGAGGTCCCATGACGAACAGCGTGAATGTGGTCGGCCTGTACGTGCGCGACCAGGATGAAGCACTCGACTTCTACGTCGGCAAGCTCGGCTTCGAGGTGCACACCGATGTGCGCAACGGTGACTACCGCTGGCTGACGGTCCGCAGCCCCGGGCAGGACGGCGTCCAGCTTGGCCTGTTCCGGCCCGGCCCACCGGTCCACGACGCCGCCACCACGGCGAGCCTGCAGCAGCTGCTGGCCAAGGGGGCGATGCCGCCCCTGGTGCTCGCGGTGGACGATTGCCGGGCCACCTACGAAGCTTGGCGACAGCGCGGGGTCGAGTTCACCCAGGAACCGGTCGAGCGCTACGGCGCGGTCGATGCCGGATTCCGTGATCCTTCCGGCAATGGCTGGAAGATGATCGAGGCCCGGTCCGATGCGAGGCGGCGGCCATGAGCCGCGGGCGCGGGGCCGGCCCCACGCTGCATCCGGTTGACCGGATCAGGCCACGGTGTCGGCCGCGTGGGCGGCCAGCAGGGCCGGCAGCTCGTCCATGCGCTGGAACACCCGATGGACGCCTGCGGCGCGCAGTGCCTCCGGGGTGCTGTGGTGCGGCCCGCCCTCGCTGAAGCCGAACACGGTGGCACCCGCGGCCACGCCGGCCGCAGCGCCGGTCACGGTGTCCTCGATCACCGCACAGCGTTGCGGCTCGACGCCCAGCGAAGCGGCAGCGGCCAGGTAGACATCCGGATGTGGCTTGCTGCGCGGCATGTCCTGGCCGCTGAAGACATGGCCCTCGAAGGCGTCGAACATCCCGACCTTGCGCAGTTGCAGTTCCACCTTGTGCAGGTCCGCGCCGGACGCGCAGGCGATGCGGCCGCCGGTGGCGGCGTGGATGGCCCGCACGGCTTCAGGGGCACCTTCGATGGCGGTCAGGTCCCGCTCCAGGGCACGATTGCGCTGCTGGCGGAACTCCTCCAGCCATTCGGCGGTGAAGGGTTTTCCCGTGCGCTCCTCGATCAGGCCGGCCAATCCGGCAACGGACTTGCCGAGAAAGACCTCGCCTGCCTGGGCGGGGGTCAGCAGCCAGCCGCGCGCACTCAGCATCTCGGAGAGCACGCGGGCCACCAGCGGCTCGGAATCCACCAGTACGCCATCGCAGTCGAACAGCACCGCATCGAAGGGGTAGGGGGACATCGACAACTCCTGCCAGTGAAAAGCCCATCATTATCGCCGGTTCGCGCAGCGCCGGGTTGCCGGGCTGCGGATGGGATGCCGAGGGCGCGCCGACTACAGGCCCGGTTCCCGTCCCATGCGATGCGCCAACGCGAAGATCGCATCAGCCCCGGCCTGGGCAGCGTCCCTGTCTTCCGGCTGCAGGTCGCTGGTGAACAGGTCCTCGACCGACTCCGGCCCGCACATGCCCGACTGGCCGCACAGGCGGTTGAGCAGCGGAGAGTCGATTCCGCAGGGGACGCCGAGCCGGCATCCTGCGAGCATCCAGGCCGCTGTGGCGACCTCGCTGCCGGCGGGAACGCCCTGCAGCTGCTCGCGCCTGCCGGCTGCCGTTGAACCCATCAGGTTGGAAAGTGCCACGTACGCCTCGCCATCCTCCTGCAGGAGGACGGCTTCAATCAGTGTCCTGTGATCGGCCAGGGACAGATCAGAACGTGCATGCCTGATCTGCTCTTCTATCTGGGCCACCAGACTGCCCTGCCGGGCGGCCAGGCTTCGGTAGTGCCGGACGTTCCTGATGCTCTCGACAGTGCCAGGCGAGAACCCGGCACAGCGCCTCTGCAACCATGCGTGGCTGCGTATCAGAGCCGCACGGCGCTCGGGAGGGATGTCGATCGTCGCGATTGCCGCGGGGTCGAGGAACATCACGCACTCGTCGTAGATCCGGCTCAGGGCCAGGCTGGCGTCGGCGTCGCCGCTGCGCGAGCGCTGCTCCAGGTCGGCGATGAGCAGATCCAGGCGGGCCGCCTCGCGGTAGCGCGCCATGGGTGAAAGCACGGGCTTGGCCTGTCCGGTACCCGCGGCGGCTGCCGACGCCGGCGCACCGTGCAGCGCAGCCTCGGCTCCGGTAGTGGCCGTGGGGGATTGCGTGCTGTCCGCAGACCGCCGCGAGGCGACGACAAGCGTCATCGCCAGGAGGACCAGCAGGGCGGCCACGCACGCGGCCATCCGGGACGGGAACTTCACCATCGACCTCTTCTTGGCAACCGGATCCACCGGCACGGGCAGTGAGCTGTCTGTATGCCTGCATCGGCACGCTCGAGCCTAGCACGCCGCATTCATGTTCAAGCCCGGCGAGACGGGGCGTTGCCGCCATGTTGCGTCGCAAGGTGTCTCCCACCATTCGCACTGGTACGGTCCGGCTCGTCGCACTGCAGCGACGGGGAGAAACGACGATGCGCAAGATGCTGCTGCTGTTGATCCTGTTGACCGGCCTGTCACCTGCCGCCTGGGCGGTGACCGTCACCACCACCCATCAGACGATACCCAGCTGGGACGGAACACCGCTCGGGGTATTCGTCATCCAGCCGCAGGGGCAGGGCGAGGGACGCCTTCCGCTGCTGGTCATGCCCAGCAGTTGGGCCGTTCCCAGCGTGGAATATGTCGGCGTCGCGCAGGCGCTGGCCCAGCGTGGCTATATCGTGCTCAGCTACAGTTCGCGCGGATTCTGGGAGTCGGGTGGGTCGATCGACATCGCCGGACCCGCCACCGTCGAAGATGTCAGCGCGCTGATCGACTGGGCGCTGGACAACACCCGGGCCGATCCCGCCCGCATCGGTGTGTCCGGCATCTCCTACGGCGCCGGCACCAGTCTGCTGGCGGCGGCGCGTGATCCGCGCATCAAGGCGGTGGCCGCACTGAGCGGCTGGGCCGACCTGCAGGCGGCGCTGTACAGCAATGACACCCCCAGCGCGCAGGGCATTGCCCTGCTGGTGGCCGCCGGCCTGGCCACCGGCCGTCCCGGTGAGGAGCTGGCCACGATCAACCGCAGGGTGGTGACCGGCAACTTCCAGGGCGCGGTCGAATCGCTGCTGCCGGTTGCGGCACTGCGCAGCCCATCGGCCAGCGTGGCGGAGATCAACGCCAACCGCCCCGCCATCTTCCTGGCCAATGCCTTCAACGACAGCCTGTTCCCGCCCGGCCAGCTGGTGGACTTCTTCAATGCGTTGACTGGCCCCAAGCAGCTGCAGCTGCGTCATGGCGATCATGCCCTCAACGAGGCGCTGGGTGCGCTGGGAGTGCCGAATGAGGTCTACGCCTCGGTGGGGGACTGGTTCGATCACTACCTCAAGGGCGTGGCGAACGGCATCGACCGTGCCCCGGCCGTGCAGCTGAAGTCGCAGAAGGGCAGCTGGAACACCTATGCAGACTGGCAGGCGACCCGTGCCGGGGCGACCCAGTACGCGCTGACCGCGCCGGGCGGACTGCTGCTTCCCACGGGCGGCCTGGTCGAGAACGGGCGCAGCAGCGGCTGGAGTTACCGCATCGGCAGTGGCCTGCCGACCGCCGCCAACTCCGGTGTCGCGATGGTGTCCGGCTCCCTGCAGATGATCAACGTTGCGCCTGGCGCCTACGTGCCCTTCATCGGCCGCAATGCCGCCGGCGTCTGGCAGAGCCCGGTCTACTGGAGCGCCCGTCGCCTGGACGGCATGCCGGAAGTGCGCGTCACCGTCACCCCCAGCCGGGCCGACACCACGCTCTATGCGTATCTGTTCGTCGAGGACGTCCTCGGCAACGGGCAGCTGATCAGCCACAAGCCGTACACCCTGCGCAGCGCGACCCCAGGGCAGGCCAGCACGCTCGATCTGCGTCTTGAAGCGAGCAGCTGGAACATCCCGGCCGGAAGCCGGCTGACCCTGGTGATCGACACCGTGGACCTGCGCTATGCCGGCGTCAGCCAGCTGGGCGGAACGGTCACCTTCAGTTCCCCGGCCAACGCACCTTCAGTCCTGCGGGTGCCCTTGCACTGAGGCGATGCCGCGTTCCTCGACGGGGACGCGGCCGCGTGCGGCGGAGGAAGCGCACGGCGCCGCTGCCAGCGGCGCCTGCTGCATCCGCGTGCCATGCGCCGCATACCATCGCAGGTCTTCGATGAGGCGGGCGATGTCACTGGCCGACGCCGGGTCTGCCGTGCGTTGGCGCAGTGCCGGCATCAGGGCCCGCGCGATGGCTTCGATGCCACGCTCGCCAGCGATGGCCGCGCTGCCGCAGATGCGGTGGGCCATGTCGCTGGCCTTGCCCCAGACGCCCGCCTCGACCGCGACCTGGAGATCCTGCAGGTCGCTGTCATACGATTCCCAGAAGATCTCCAGCATTCCGCGTGCGATCTCGTCCCCCGGTCTGCGGCCCAGCCAGGCCCTGAGCTGGAAGGTGGAGAGAGGTTTGGTCACGACGTGATCGAACCCCGCCTCGGCGCACTCCTTCGCATGTTCAACGCCCTCCATCGCTGAGATCGCCAGGATGCTGGCACGTCCTTGCCGCCGCGAGTGCTCAATCGCGCGGATCCGCCGGCACAGTGCGTAGCCATCCATGTCGGGCAGGTTGCAGTCCAGCAGGATCGAGCCGAACTGAGGAGCCGTCCGGATTACGCGCAGGGCATGCGCAGCATCCGTCGCCAAGGTCACCGACAGCCCCATCGCCTCGATCTGCGCCTTGAACATCCGTGCACTGTAGATATGGTCCTCCACGATCAGTACCGATGGATTCCCGTGCGTGGCGGTCGCCTGCTGTTGGAGTGCGAGCGTGGGAGCGGAAGGTTCGCAGGCTCGCGCGTGACGTGCGGGAAGCACGACGTGGAAGCGACTGCCTTTTCCGGGGCTGCTCTCCACCTGGATGGAACCCCCCAGCCGCTGCGTGATGCGCGAGCAGATGGACAGGCCCAGGCCAGCACCGCCCAGGGCGCGTCCCTGCTGGCTCTGCCAGTAGTCGGAGAACAAGGCGTCGCGCTCCTCGGCACTCATGCCGATACCGCTGTCGATGACCTCGATGTTCAGTGTGCAGTGCCCGGACGTGCCGGCCTCCACCCACAGGCGTACACGTACGTCACCGTTGCGTGTGAATTTGATCGCGTTGGACAACAGGTTGACGACCACCTGCCGCACCACGATGGGATCGATCCACAGATCGCCCGGCTCGCCACAGGGCAGTTCCACATGGCAGGTTACGTTGCGTTCGCGCGCCTGCGGGCGGAACGCGCGCACCGACTCCTCGATCAGGGGGCGCAGCGCGACCCGCGTTGGCTCCGCTGCGCGGCTGCCTCCTTCAAATCGCGAGTACTCCAATGCGTTGTTCAGCAGAAGACTGAGGCTGGAGGCACTGGCCAGGGCTGCATCGAGGGCCTCTTCCTGCTCCGGAAGCACGGGGCCCTTGCCGAGCAGGTCGGTTGCCGAAAGCAGCGCATTGGCCGAATTGCGGATTTCATGGCTGACCACGGCCAGCATCCTTGCCTTCTCCTGCGCGGCGCGTTTGGCCAGATCCCGTGATCGCTTCATCTGGTAGGCCGCGAACGCCAGCGCCAGCAGGACGAGGGCGGCGGAAATCGCTTCCGTCCGGTAGTACAGCAGGATTGCGCCGACCGAGGGCGGCGTGCGGTACACCGTCTCCAGCCAGCCATCGATCACATCCCGGTGATGGGCGACCGAAAGCGCGCGGAGTCCGCTGTCGATGGTGTCCAGCAGCGCCTTGTCCTCGCGCCTGACCACCGCACGCACCACGATCGGCAGCTCCGCGACCGCACCGGACGCGACCAGGGTATGCTGGAAGTATCGGCGGATCACCGGGTTGTACAGCGCATCGGTTCCCAGCGCCGCATCCGCCGTTCCCGACTCGACCGCACCGAGGATCTGCGGCACTCCCGTGAACTCCAGCACCTTGATATCCGGATGATGGCGCCGGATCCAGTCGACGTACTGGCTGCCCTCGCGTACGGCGACCACGTGACCGGCCAGCGCGCCAAGCGTAGCGAAACCGGGCCCCGCCGCGCGTGAGAACAGCAGTGTCCTGCCCTCGAAGTAGGGTGGCGACACCAGGAAGCGGTCATCCTGCGGAAGATCCAGGTCCATGACCGAAGGCACCAGATCCACCTTGCCCGACTGAAGCTGACGGTAGGCCTCCGTGGGCGATCCGGTGGGTACGAACTGGAAGCGGACGCCCGCGAGCCCGGCGATGTGCATCATGTAGCGATAGGCGGAAGCACCTTTCCCGGTGGCGAAGCCAACCGCACGCCCTCCGTCCAACTGCGGATCGGCGGCCACACGGATGATGCGCGCCTGCGTGACGTCGTCGTTGCGGGAGGAGTGATGGACTCCCGTGGCAAGCGCGCAGAGCAGAAGCGCGGCTGCAGCCAGCAGCCCGGCCATTCCTGTTGATCGTTTCATCGGCCTTCCAGAGGCGGGCAAAGCACGTGAGCGGATCTCACGGGACGTTGTGCTGAAGAAGCCGTGGCGACGCGAAGCTGTCACCCCGCGGTGCTCCTCCATTTCGGTGCTGGAAGGCTAGCAAAGAGTGCCCGATGCGTCTTTGCAACTAATTGTATTGGAGAACCTGAACGAGCCGTACATCATTCCTGCCCCGGCCCGCTGCCGCCTTCCCACTACACGAGGTGCCAACGCGACCCTGGGCGCGCCCGTCGGCAGACGCGCTCATTCCAGTCCCAACTCCGATGCGAACCTGAAAAGTTCGGCATTGCTGCTCACGCCGAGCTTGCGCATTGCCGCACGCTTCTGGGTGCTGACCGTCTGCTTGGTGACCGCCAGCTCAAGCGCAATCTCATTCACGCCCTTGCCCGCCAGGAGCAGATGTACCACCTGTGCTTCGCGAGGCGAGAGCAGTTCGCCGGCGGAATCGAATCCGTTCACATCGCGGCTGGCCAGGATGGCGGGTGAGAAATACCGGCGTCCCTGGGATGCGGCCAGCAACGCTCTGGCGACATGCCGCAGGTCATCCGACTTGCTGACCACCGCGGCCACCCCGCGCGTGAGCAGAACCTGGATGATCGGCCACTGGTCCAGCGCGGTGAGAACCACGATGCGCAGTGCCGGGTACCTGCTGCACAACGTATCCACCAACGCCAGGCCATCGCAGCCGTCGCCAGCGGGCATGGAGTAGTCGACGACGGCAACATCGGCAGGCTGGACAGCGAGGAGGTCCAGCAGTTCGACGCCGTTTGCAACGCTGGCCAGGCATTGGAATCCTGCCTGCTCATCGACGATCGCCTCAACCGCAAAGCGTGTGATCGGATGATCGTCGGCAATGACAACATCCTCGACTCGGTCTTTCATAGTGTTTTCCTTCGCATTGCGTTTTCGCGAACAGGAAACTTCACGGCCAACCTGACAAGCGTCAACAGAAGGAGGCGCGAAACATGCCTGTCGAATTCATCATCGCCGATGATCACCCCGTGGTCACCATCGGCGTTGCCCGGCTCATCGCCGCACACCCGGACCTGTCCCTGCGGGGGTGTGCCAGGAATTCGAGCGAGCTCGTCAACCTGCTGGCCACCACCAGCGTGCAGGTCGCGGTGATCGACTACTCGATGCCGGGTGGCGAGTACGGAGACGGTCTGTCATTGATCCGCTTCCTCCTGCGACGCTTTCCTCGCACGGCGCTCGTCCTGCTCACCGGGAACGACAGCAGCCACATCATCGAGCATGCGCAGCGGGCCGGCGTGAAATGCATCGTTGCCAAGTCCGATCCGCTGGAGTACCTGCCACCGGCCATTCTCGCCGCGGCGGTCGGCAGGAACCACCTGTCGCCGCGGATGCTCGAACTCGCTTCGCTGCATGAGCAGTTGCCGGGCGTGGTGCTGTCCGGGCGCGAGCTGGAGGTCCTGCGCCTTCTGGTCGAAGGTTACAGCCAGCGCGAGGTGGCCCGCCAGTTGTGCCGCAGCGTACAGACCATCAGTGCACAGAAGCGCTCGGCGATGAAGAAGCTCGGCCTCAACAGCACCATCGATGTCCATCGCTATGCTGCTGCCAATGGCTGGGTGACCTGTGCCGATGGCGGATAGGCCTGCGGCATTTGCAAACTAGTTCGATTGTGGAAGTGAACTGCCATCCATACAGTGACTGCAACTTAACTCGTAGTCCGGGGGAGCGGAATGACCATTGAACTGGATGCCTGCGTAGCCGGAGTGCTTGCACGGTTCGCTGCACTGGATGTCGAGCAGCAGCGGTGGTTCCTTGATTCATTGAACGGCTACATGTATGCGTCCGCGCCGCAGCGGAGGCAGCTGCGCAGCACGTGGGAGAACCACCGTCACGACGAGATGGGCGGTCGCAGCGCCGTGCCCCGGCAGGCCTAGGCGGCCACGCGGGTGGAGTGGGGCGCCCGCACACATCATCGCTGTTCCGTGACGCCCACGATCTGCACCGATTCCCGATACAGTGCAGCAACGCCGGACCTCGCCGCGCTTGCCTGCTCCAGTAGTGTCTCTTCCACGGGCAGAAGCCCGGAGCGACATGCCTGCACCACGTCCTTGCACTCCATCATCATCCACTTCGTCTGACTGTCGTCCATCACGATTCTCGACAGCACGCGCGAGGCTTTGCGCAGTGCGATCTCCCGCGATGTTGCATGGGCACAGACGTAGGCGTAGAGCGGGGGCGCGAGGCCATGGCGATCACGCCGCAGGTCGAACTTCATCAGAAAGCACACACGCATCCGAACACCGCATCTCCGGCCTGGTCAAACGGCGCGCCATCGCGCCGACAGTGCAGCTCCAGCGGGTTTCGCTGCAGTGCAATATGGCAACAGTGCAATCAAGTCCGCGTTCTTTCCATAGAACTTTTATCAATCATTCGTTGCCGAGCTGGCCGGACAGGGCGATCCGCGCTGAACTTCGGAGTTGTTCGATTGAGTGCTCCAGCCGGCGGACATAGCATGGACGGCGCGCCGGCGCAGGAAGCGGCGAGGGGGCTGTTACCTACATGGACCATGTCGAGGGGGTCAAGACGATGTTCGCAGCGGGAGCCGGAGTACTGTCGGATCTGCGTCACTGCCTGTGCCGGGACTCCGCAACGATGCCCCATGATGAAGGTGCCATCCTGGGGCCGTCATCTGCATCGGAAGAGGCAGGCGTGCGCAGCCACATTGCCTTCCTGTGCCGATTCCCCGATCGCGATGTGCCGGTGATCACCAGCCGGTTCATGGGCCGGTCACTGACGGTGAGCATCGGGCTGGAGCCCCGTGGCGTCGGTCACGCAGGAAGGCAGGCCACCGGGGCAGAGCAGCGTGCGCTGCGCAGCGCGTGCGGCCGCGGTCGCATCCATACCGTTGCCATATCCACACGCACCGCCGCTCCGATCACCCTGCACGGCATGTTCCGTTCGGTGCCCGATGGCGAAGGCGTGATGATCCTGTGCGCCGACGATGCGGTCCGCCAGCATGTGATCGCTCTGATGGGCCTGTCGAACCACTGTTCCAGCTGCGGCGCGACCCGCTGATTCCCTGTTACAGCGTGCGCAGTACACGAAGCTGAGCCGTTCATCCGCGCGGCCCGGGATTTCGAATTATTCGGAATAGTTGCATACCCAGGCAGAGTATCCGTCCCTATCGTAGCGCCCTTCGATGAAGAGGGTGTCGGCAACGCCGCACCCCGACCTCAAGGAAGCTCCGATGAAACGCCTCATTCTGCTGGGCGCAGCCTTGCTGTTGCCCACGTTCGCCAGCGCCGAAATGCCGTCGATCCACGTCGGCGCCATGTACGAGTACCTGTTGCCCGACCAGGGCGCATTGCTGAAGCGTGTCCGCAACAGCGGTGACGCCACGGCATTCGTGCGTGTGCAGGTCACCGAGGTGCGCTACACGGTGGACAACACGCCTTACGAGGTCGATGTGGAGCCGGGTGTGTATGGCGGTGGTGGCAATGCCCTGATTGCCAGCCCTTCGCGCCTCATCGTTCCGCGCCAAGGGCAGCAGGCCACGCGGCTGCTCTTCCACGGCAATCGTGACAAGGAGCGCTATTACCGTGTCCGCTTCGTGCCTGTGCTGCCGAAGAAGGAGGACGAGTTCGCACTGACCGAGGCGCAGTCCGAGGACTATCGCCGTTCCATCGCGGCCGGCGTCAACGTGCTCACCGGCTACGGCGTCTTCGTCATCGTGCATCCGGAAGCGCCGTTGTCTGATCTGCGCACTGATCGACAGGCCGACCGCACCGTGGTGCACAACGCGGGCAACAGCACCGTGGTGCTCGACAACGTGCGCCAGTGCAGCACCGGCACCCAGCCCGGGCAATGCGGAGCGTCGCGCAGGGTGCATCTGTTGCCCGGACGCAGCGAGGCATTCGCACATCTGCCTGGCCAAGACCATCGCTTTGAAATCGTCGAGGGGAAATCCCGCAAATCCGTCCTGCTCGACTAGCAGCTTCCTCTGAAGCTGCGTCCACCGCCGCACACGTCGGCATTTTCCAACCCTGGAGCAATTGCAATGAACCTGAAGTCCATCACCGTGGCCGCCCTGGCCACCCTGACCCTGTCGCCGGCCGTCGCCTTCGCCGATCCGGAGCAGTTCCCGCTGCAGATCAACGTCACGGCCACCGTGCCGTCGCCGACCGGCCTGCAGATTTCCCCCGTGGGTGACTGGGCCGGCGAAACCCAGGACCTGCCGTGGAACATGACCACGCAGCGTCTGGAGCCGGTGCAGAAGCAGATCGACATGAAGAGCGGCCTGGGCGCGATCACTGCGCACCTTGCCTACGACGCCAAGCTGGCGGCAGACGCCGGTGAAATGCCGATGACGGTTTCCGTGGCCGGCAAGACCCTGGACGTGGGCCCGGCCGCCGCCGTTGAAGTCGCGACTGAAGTCGAGGCTGCGGCTGGCAAGCGTGCCCTCGTGTCCATCGCAGCGGCGCCGGCCGGCGGCGACTACCTGCAGGGCAACTACAGCGGCACCGTTTCGATGATGTTCGAAAGCCGTTCGCCGTAAGCACAGTCCTGTGCAGACCGGGCGCGCCCGCTCCCCCCGGGAGAGCGAGTGCGCGCCTCATTCTGACTCAACAAGAAGCCATCATGTCTCCGCGCACCCTCCCTCTCGCCATTACCCTCGCGCTGTTCTGCACCGCGCCTGCCGTGCTGGCTGCCGAGGGCGCGCTGGACACACTGAATCTGCTGGAGCAGTCCGATGCCCTGCCGGATGACTTCCGCGATCACTTCTTCGATGTGCCGCTGGTGGTCCGGGTAGAGCGGGACGGCGAGTACCTGGGTGACGCGCGCGCCGTGCTTACCCGCGACAACGCGGTGTCGTTGCTGGAGTTCACCGACGCGCACGGCAGCACCCAGCCCGAGAGCGAGCGCGAGCGTTGGCTGGCCGTGCTGGGCTCCCCTCATGCCCTCGGCCCGTGCACGAGGCCGTGCCGCGATGGGCTCGCCGGCCTGCACTACAGCCTCGAGAGCTCCCTGCTTTCAATCGCCTCCGAGGCGGCCGGCCAGGCGTTGGCGGTGCAGCGCCACCTGTCGCTGCCCGATTCCGGCAGCAGCGGCCTGATCCTGCGCCACCAGTTGAATGCCTACGGCGGAGAGGGCCAGCGGGCTGCCGGTCGCTACGCGCTCGCCGCACAGGGCAGCGTCGGCAACTGGACACTGGACGCCAGCTACCAGGCGGACCGCAGCGGCGAGGATGATCGTCGCGTCCGCCATGTCCTGCAGTCACTGCACGCGCAGCGTGAGTTCAAGGACCATTTCCTGCGTGCAGGATGGTTCCTCCCGAATTTCGACGGCGTTACGCGGCAGCCCCGTGGCGCAGGACGCACCCGTTTCACCACCTTCGGGGTGATGGCCGGTTCGTCCGATACGCTGCTGGTGGACAGTCGTTCGCCCAGCCTGTACCCGGTATACGTGACTGCCAACCGCGAGGGCAGCGTCGAGGTCTACCGTGACGGTAGCCTGATCCTGACCCAGGCGGTCCGTCCGGGGCTTCAGCAGGTGGAGACGCGACGTCTGCCTGGCGGCATCTATGAAGTGGAACTGCGTGTGATCGAGGACGGACGCGAGACGTCACGGACAACGTCCATCATCCACAAACCCACCCAGTGGCGCGATCCCAGCCGGCGTTGGCGCTACAGTGCCTTTGCCGGCGTGCAGGACAGCCTGCTGGACAGCTTCGATGATCCCGGCGCGGGCCGGCCTGCCGTGGGCGGCGTGGTCAACTATCTTGCGCATCCACGTGCGGTGCTTGGCGTTGCTGTGCAATCCATCGGGGACGAGCGCTCGCTTGCCGGTTCAGTCGACTGGCAGGTCAACGACTGGGCCAATGTCTACACGAATGCCTATACCTCCAACCGGACCGGCAAGGGCGTGGACCTGCAGGGCCTGCTGCGCTACCGCAATGGCAGCGTGGTCGCCTCGCATACGCGGAGCTGGCAGGCGCAGGGCGATCTCATCGAGCCTCCGCCGTTTCCCGGGTACACCAGCGCGCCCGTGCGCGAGGGCTGGTTGCGCACCTCCGCAGTCGGGGTCAATCACGGGTTCGGCCGGCATGGCCAGCTCTCGGCCCGGATCTCACACAGCCAGGGCATCAGCCGCGGCACCGGCTTCGACCTTTCATTCAGCCGTCGGCAGACGCTGTTCGGCAGTGACGCCAACTGGCGGGCCTCGGTCTTCGATCGCCCCGGCAGCATCAGCTCGGGCCTGCGACGCAATCGTGGCGTGGAGTTCACCTTGAACATCGCGCTCGGCCAGGATGGGCGCCGCTACAGTGGCAGCCTTGGCTCACGGACCGGGGCCCGGGGTGGCCGTGACGTCTACGCCAGCGCAGGCGTACAACAGCGCTTCGCAGACAGCATCGTGCACAGTGTCGCCGGGCAGGTCACCGTGGACAGCACCGGCATCGGCCTGGGCGGCAACGCCCACTTCGAGTCGGCTGCACTGCGCGGGGATCTCCATCTGCAGCGCTCTTCGCTGGACGGTGGTGTGAGCGGGGGCGTCAATCTGGAAAGTACGCTTGCCGTGGGCGGAGGCACCCTGGCGATCGCAGGCGACGGCCAGGCCAGCATGGTTGACACCGGCATGATCATCGATGTGCGTTCGGATCTGGCCGGCGCCACGATCCGTGCCCACGACAGCCGTGGCGGTTCCCATATCCTGCGCCCCGGCCGCAATCTGCTGCCGGTGTCCGCCTACAGGCCCGGGTCGATCCAGCTCGACTTCGATGATCACCATGCGCCTGCCGCCGCGATCCAGCCGTCGGTGCTGCCCTACCACCTCAACAAGGGTGGCATCGCCTACAACCAGGTGGATGTCGTCAGAACGATCACCGTGCTGGGCCATCTGCAGGACTCGCAGGGGCGGCCGTTGGCCGGTGCGCACGTGATCAATCATGCCGGGCGCAGTGTCGCCGAGGCCGATGGCTTCTTCGCCTTGGAGATGAGCAGCCGGATGCCGACGCTGGTGGTGCGTCATCCGGACATCAGCTCGTGCAGTTTCGAGCTGGATGGCCGCACAACCCGCCCGCGTGGGGAGATGTGGATGGCCGGCATCCTCAGATGTCCACCTTCGGCCTTGGCCGCACAGGCTGCGGCCGGCCATGCTGGAGAAGCGCCATGATGTTCCTTGCGCACTACCGCCTTCTTCGCCGGCTTGCCCTTGGCATGCTGATGCTGCTGCCCGCGCTGGCCGCGCAGGCGGCCGACGTGTACATCACGGCCGAGTTCAAGCCGGACCTGGCAAACCCCAACCAACGGGGATTCGTCAATACCACGCCGTGGAGCGGGGTCTGTGCCAATGCGCATATGGCGACCTGCATCGCCAACAACTGGTGGAGCATCGATACGACCGTCCGTGGCAGCAAGGAGGTGATCCGCAATGCGGACTACGGCCCGGACGGCTTCTATATCGCGATGCCGGCACCGCGCATCGTGACCGTCACGTCCGAGGATGGCGCCAGCAGCTTCGACCTCACCCTGCGGGTGATCGGCGCGGCGATGCGGTTCACCGACGAGGACAGGGACGGGGCGTCGAGCGGGTTCTACTCCAGCGGCGGACCGAACAACTGCTCGTATGGGGTGACAGGATCAAGTGCCTACACTGTCATGCGCATGCTCCTGCGCAGCGACGGCGGACAGGGCGCCGTCGCCTGCGGCCTGCACTGGGTGAACACCAACAACTATGCCATTCCAGCACTGGATTTCGTCTATGCGCTGGAAACCCCGGCGCCGCTGGAGATGCGCAGTGGCATCTACACCGGTTCGACCCGATTCTCGTTCGGGGGAACCGGGCAGGGCAGTGACTTCGACCTCGGGCACCGGGTATCCCTGTCCGACAGCCTGGTGAACGTGCATTTCCGCCTGGAGGTGCGCCATGCGTTCCGGTTGGATGTGGCCCCCGGCATGGATCACGCGGTGCTGGCGCCCAGAGGCGGGTGGAGCCAGTGGACCGACCATGGCATCGCACCGGCGCGGCTGCAGCAGGAAGTTCCGTTCCACATCAGCAGTTCCGGCCAGTTCAGTGTCTCGATGCAGTGCGAGCACCTGCAGGCAGACGGGCGCTGCGGGATCCGCAATACGAGCGTTGATGCCGATGACGTTCCGTTGGATGTCAGCCTGACATTGCCAGGTTTTCGTGATCGCGCGAGCGGCCGCCAGGTGGTGGATCTGCCGCTGCGGGTGAACCAGCCTCCGCCTGTATTCACCGCCGATGCCGTCATCATCGGGCGTTCGTCGACGCTTCGGTTCGCCGTGAACGGCGAGCCGGTACGCAAGATGCTGGATCACCCGGGCACCACGTATCAGGGCAGCGTCACCGTGGTGTTCGACGCAGATCCATAGCGCTGCGACGTGTGGTGTCTGGCATGATCGGCAGAGCATTCGGACGAGTGCTCTCCATCCGGTCCTTCCTGGGAACCTCTGATGCCTGACAATTTCGCCCCCCTGCGCGTACTCGCTTTCGCCGGCAGCCTGCGCCGGAACAGTCACAACCGGCACCTGATCGACGCTGCAACAGGCTCGGCGCCGGCCGGCCTGTCGCTGACCGTCCATGACAGCATCGCTGACATTCCGCTGTTCAACGAGGACCTGGAAGCAGACGCTGCGGGTGGTCCGGACGGCGTGATGCGCCTGCGTGCTGCGGTTGCTGCGGCCGACGGCGTGCTGATCGCCACGCCCGAATACAACCAGTCCCTGCCGGGCGTGTTGAAGAACACCCTGGACTGGCTGTCGCGCAACGATGCCGCGCTGGGTGAGGTGCTGTCCGGCAAGCCGGTCGCCATCATGGGCGCCACCCCGGGGCGGTGGGGCACACGGCTGGCGCAATCGCAGCTGCGCCACGCGCTGGCCGCGATGGGGGCACTCGTCATGACCTCGCCGCAGCTGTACATTGCCGAGGCGGCATCGGCACTCGACACCGCAACGAATGACTTCGATGACGCCACCCGCAAGCGGTTGCACCGCTTCCTGGAGGGGTTCCAGAGCTGGATTCACCAGTTGCGCGGGGAGCGCACGCCATGAACCACACTCGCATGAAACCGATTGGATGCCTTGCCCTTGCACTGGCCGCGATGCTGACCGGCAATGCCTGGGCCGAGTCAGACGAGAGCACCAAGCGCCCGTCGGCCGAGCAGTTGCAGCGGCTGATTGTCGACCGCTCGCCGCAGACTCGCGTCGAACGTCCTGACAGCGAGCGGATCACAGCCCGCCGCATCGACATCGTGGATGACAAGGGCGTGATCCGCATGACGCTGTCGGGGCAGACGCCGGCACCGATCATCGATGGCATCCAGTACAAGCGCGCGTTCAACGTCGCGGGCATGGTGCTGTACGACGACAAGGGCAGTGAACGCGGCGGATTCGGCACCGCTGACATCGAGGGCGGGATGGCCGTGCTGGCGCTGGATCATCCGGCCATGGATGCGATCGGCTGGCGGGTATCGCCCGATGGCGAGGTCCGGTTCTCGATCAACCAGGCGCCGCCGCCGATCCGCGATGCCGCACTGGGCAACAAGCTGGTACCGGGGGTGCAGGTTCCGACGCGTATCCAGATGGTGGTGGGCGCCGACGGCACGCCGGCCATCGCCTTGAATGACAAGCAGGACCGGACCCGCCTGCGCCTGACCGTCACTGCCGAAGGCCATGGTGCCATCGAGTTCCTCGATGCACAGGGCAGGGTGGTGCATACGCTGGCCCCGGAAGCCGGTGCGCAGTAGACGCCGGACGCGGCGGTCGATGGCATCGGTCATCTGCAGATGGATCGCCGGTGGGCTGGCAATAGCCTCGCTGGCGACAGCCGCACAGGCGGAGACTCGGGCGCGCGCGCCCATCGTGCGAACCGATGATGTGACACGCTTCTTCGCGGTGATGGACGCCAGCGGTGGCAGGCCGGATGCATTGTTGCTGCAGCGCCGCTATCTGGAGCCGGGCAGCGATGCGCTGCATCAGTTCAGCGAACTGCGTATCGGCTCGATGCAGCGGCTTGCCGATGCAATCCAGCAGAAGCCGGCGCTGTATGTGAAGGCGCGCACGTGTGCTGCGGCACTGCCGGGCATCCGCAGCGGAGTGACCCGTGCGCTGCGGAATCTCGGCGATATCGTGCCGTCGGCCCGTTTTCCTCCGGTCACCCTCCTCGTCGGACGGGGCACCACCGGTGGCGTGACCACGCCGGACGGCGTGGTGATCGGCCTGGAGACACTCTGCAACGCGGACTGGATGCAGGCCGATGTGACGGAACGCTTCGTGCACCTGATTGCGCACGAGTATGTACACGTGCAACAGCACGGTGCCGCGGTTGAAGTGCCGGCGCCTACGCTGCTGTACCAGACGCTGCTGGAGGGCGGTGCAGAGTATGTGGGTGAACTGATCTCCGGGCAGCCCGCCAACAGCCATCTGCAGCGCTGGACCGCAGGGCGCGAATGCGCCCTGGAACGGGAATTCGTCGCGCAGCGCGACAGCACCGACCTGTCGCGGTGGCTGTACAACGGCCCTGGCGACGACACCCGCCGCGGCGATCTGGGTTACTGGATCGGGCAGCGCATCGCGCGGGCGTACGTCAACCGCGCCGACGACAGGCAGAAGGCCATCGCCGAGCTGCTGGATGTAAGGCCCGAAACCGCAGAGGCGCTGTTCAGCGCCAGTGGTTGGACGCCGGCGTGCGTTCCCGGCAGTACCGCGGCGCGGTAGGCACGTCGTGCTGAAGCCATGACTTCAGGCACTGCAGGCGGTCTGCCTCCATCGCCACTCTGACCGCATGTCCCAGGAAGGAGCATTGCCTTGTCTGCCATCCGACACGTGGCGTCCGTATTGCTGGCGTTCGCGCTGTACTGTCCTTTCGCCGAGGCCAGGCAGTCGCCTGCCGAGGTGCTGGCGGATATCGAGCGTAACGGGCGTGCTGCCCATTCCGACGCTCTGCTGATCCAGAAGGACGGTGTTCCACTGCTGGATGTGGCCTCGACCAGCGAGCCGATTCACCTCATGTCGGCCACCAAGTCGATCATGGCGCTGGCGATCGGCCTGCTGCTCGATGACGGGAAGCTTGCGTCGCTGGACGAACCGGTCAGTGCGATCTATCCGGAATGGCGCCAGGGCCAGAAGCGGGACATCACGGTAAGGATGTTGCTGGAGCATACCTCCGGCCTGCAGAACGTTCCCAACGCGGGGGTCGAGCTGGAATCTGCGCCGGATCTCGTGCAGCTCGCGCTCGCAGCGGAAATCACGTCCGTGCCCGGCAGCGCGTTCTCCTACAACAACAAGGCCACCAATCTTCTGCCGGGCATCATTGCCCGCCTGGCCGGCCAGCCCGTGGATGCCTATCTGGAGGCGCGCCTTTTCAGGCCCCTGGGGATCACGCGCTACGACTGGATGAAGGATGAAGCGGGCACGCCCTTGGGCATGGCCGGGCTCTCCCTGTCAGCCCGGGACCTGGCCGCCATTGGTCAGCTGATGCTCGATGGCGGCGTGGCCAAGGACGGAACGCGCCTGATGAGCGAACACGCGATCTCCTTGATGACCGTCGAGAGTACGCAGTCTGCGGACGTCGGATTACTGTGGTGGCGGCTGCCGGAATGGGCGCGATACACGCTGCGGAATGATGCGCAGCGCACGCTCCGGGAACGCGGCGTATCTGACCGGCTTCAGCAGGCGCTGCTGGCGGCGGAAGGCAGCACCTTTGCCAGCAAGTCGGCGCTGATGGCGCATCTCAGCCAGCAGCTGGGCGACGATTGGCAGCCGTTGTACGCCACCGAGATCACCGGCCGCGGGCTGAAGATTGCCGATCTTTTCCAATCCCAGCGTGGTCCGGTCAGCGCCTACGCCGCCAATGGATATCTTGGCCAGCACCTGGTTGTCGTACCGGAGCAGCGCATCGTCGCGGTCCGGCTGATCCAGCGCAGGGAAAGCCATGCCTTCCCGGTCGACGATTACGCCACGTTTCCAGC
This sequence comes from Stenotrophomonas sp. STEN009, assembly GCF_056760395.1. Taxonomy (NCBI): domain Bacteria; kingdom Pseudomonadati; phylum Pseudomonadota; class Gammaproteobacteria; order Lysobacterales; family Lysobacteraceae; genus Stenotrophomonas; species Stenotrophomonas sp. STEN009. Next base: position 193,430 of record NZ_JBRRES010000002.1, read on the forward strand.
GGAGATCATTCGCTTGGCGAAGTCGATGCCTGCGTTGGCTGCGCCCGCCACGGGCATCGGCGGGGCGCAGGATGATGTTGCAGTGCACACAGAAATACGCGGCACAGCTAGTCCCATCCGGCTATAGGAGCCCAGCGCGGCTCGACGCACACTTCGTCCCGTTAAGGCCGAAGGGAGGGGCGTGAGATGAGTCTGTACATGGGGAGACTGCGCAGGCTGGCAGTGCTTGTGTTGCTGCTGAATCCCTTGCTTGCGGGTGCGGCGCCGGCGGCATCGTCGGTGCCTGCACCCGAGGTGGTTCCGCTGTGGCCGCAGGACCACTGGCAGCAACGCGCGCGTGGCCCGGAACGGATCGGGATCGAAGGCAGTGCGAAGGGCGCGGTCTCGGGCATCAGCGATGCGCGCATGGAAATCTATCGCCCGCTGAAGCCGAACGGCTCCGCGGTGGTGATCTTCGGCGGTGGCGGCTACTTCCGGATCCAGATCGGCAGCGCCGCCAAGCCGACGGCGCAGTGGCTGCAGTCGCTGGGGGTCACGGCTGCGGTTGTCTACTACCGGCTGCCTGCCGATGGATGGGCACCTGTCTCGCCCTTCCAGGATGGCCAGCGCGCCATGCGGCTGATGCGCGCACAGGCGCCCAGCCTGGGGGTCGATCCGGAGCGCATCGGCGCGTTGGGCTTTTCCGCTGGAGGCAACGTGGCCGGGATCGTCGCCACGCGCTTCGATGCCCCGTTGTATGCGCCGGTGGATGCGGCCGACCAGCTGTCGGCGCGACCGGATTTCCTCGGCATGATCTATCCGGTCGTTTCAATGCGTGCGCCGCTGGACCAGACCCGGTCGAAGCGGGAGCTGGCGAGCCAGGACGACGCCCAGCAGGCGTATTCGGTCGAAGAACACATCCGCAAGGACATGCCGCCGGTGTTCCTGGCCCAGGCCGTGGATGACCGCATCGTGGATGTCGGCCACAGCGTGGCGATGTACCAGGCCGCGCATGCAGCGGGTATTCCGGTGGAGCTGCATCTGTTCGAGGCCGGAGGCCACAGCTGGGGGCTGGGCCGGCCCGGCACATTGGTGGCGCAGTGGCCGCGGCTCTTCGCCAACTGGGCACGCAGCCACGGCTACCTCGGGCCAGCGCCTGCGCGGCTGCCCCCGAACGGTGGCCAGGCGATGCCGGCCGCTGCACCTCAGCCCCAGCCTGCGCTGGACGACGATGGCGCGGGCGACTGAGCCGCGCACCGTACTTCATTCGGGAGAACTCCATGAATTCACTGAAGCGTGCCGCGCTCGCCGCGGCTGCCGGCGGCGGCCTGTTGCTGGCGTCACCCTCCGTGCTGGCCGCGGCCAGCGATACCGAAGCCGGGTTGCGTGCACAGGTGCAGGAGCAGGCCAGACAGCTGCGCGAACAGGCAACCCTGCTGCAGCAGCTGAGCGCACGCCTGGCTGCGCTGGAAGGGGGAACGCAGGGCGCTGCCGCAGTGCCCGGCAGCGACGCCAACGTTGACGCGCAGGTAGCCGCCGCAATCGCCGACACCCGGCAGGACGACCTGGCCATTCTGCAGGCACAGGTGGCCCAGCTTGCCGCGACCGGTGGGGGAGGCGATGGCAATGTGCGCTGGCGCAAGGGTGGCCCCGAGCTGCGCAGCAGTGATGGCCGGTTCACTTTCCATCCCCGTGGTCGCGTGCTGGTGGATTTCAGCACCACCCACGGATCCGGATTCGACGCGCGCAACGTCACCGGCACCGATCTGGCCAGCGGCCGCCTGGGCGCAGAGGGACAGATGGGACCGCTGGGCTACAAGATCGATGCGGACTTTGCTGGCAACGAGGTATCACTGAAGGACACCTACCTGTCCTGGGACACGCGGATGGGAGGGCTGCCGACAGAGATCTACGTGGGCAACAAGCTCAAGGACCGTGGCCTCGACGGTGGCACCAGTGGAGTGAACACGCCTTTCATGCAGCGCAATGCCGTGGCCTCGGTGGGCGCCCAGCAGAGCGGGTACTACGGACTGGGCGTCACCACCAAGGTGATCGGCGATGGCTGGCATGCCAGCGTCGCGGTGACCGGCGATGATATCGGCAATGACAGCACGGCCAGCGACACGATTGCGTATCTGCTGCGCGCGCACTGGAACCCGCTGCGTGGCCAGGCCGGCTTCCTGCACCTGGGCGGCTGGTACTGGTACGAGGATCTCGGCCAGGACGTCGGCAGCATCAACAAGACCTCGCCGATCGCACTGGGCTGGAACGGCAACGTGCGCGTATCGGCCAGTTCCATCGCCAACGTCACCGACAACCGCGCCTGGGGCCTGGAACTGGGTGGGGTGTACGGCCCGGTGTGGGCCTTTGCCGAACACACCACACGCACCATCGAGTCGCGCACGGTCGACCCGGTCGACCAGCAGGCCACATCGGTCTACGCAGGTTGGCTGATCACCGGCGAGCGTCCCGGATTCAGCAGCCGATCCGGCGTCTGGGGCACCACGCGCGTACTTCGCCCCGTGCAGGAAGGCGGCATCGGCGCCTTCGAGCTGGCGGCCCGCTATGACCGCTACGACTTTCTCGATGCCGCCCGCGGCGGCGAGGGCGCGGCATGGACGCTCGGGCTGAACTGGTACCTCAACAACTGGTCCCGCCTGATGCTGAACTACGTTCACTGGAAGACCGACAACAAGGTGGGCAATGCCCAGGGGCCGGATTCCGGCAATACTGTCGGCGTACGGGCGCAGGTCTCGTTCTGAGCCCGGCCGGCGATCCGGGTGCGGCACCCGCGGAGCATCCCTTGACAGGTCACGGCGCCCCCACCACGCTGCGTGCCATGCATATCGATATCAAGGCGCTGAACGAGCGGCAGTTGAAGGCACTCATCGCGGCCGCCGAGCGGCGGCTGCAACTTCTCGCACAGCGACGTTCCGCGGCCGTCGTCAGGCGTGAGCTGGTCGCCGCCGCCGCAGAATGCGGCTATTCAATCGAGGAACTGTTCGCCGGCGCCAGCGCGGTGCCCGTGCCTGCGGGCAGCGCTTCCCACAGGCGCCGGAAGACGGGCAAGGTCGCACCCAAGTATCGCGACCCCGAGAACCGGCGGAATACCTGGACCGGTCGCGGGCGCATGCCGCGCTGGCTAGCGGACAAGACCCGGCACGGTCGCAGCGCGACCGATTTCCTGATTCCGGGCCTGGCCAGGCCGACGACGGGCAAGGATGTGGTCATCGGGCGCAGGAGTGTGTTCAAGCAGAAGTGATGGCGCCCCCTAGTAGCTCCCGAAACGGATCTGCACTGCACCGTCCACCACGTTCACGACGCCGATCTCCGCAGGGCCGAGCTCGACCACGGCGGGCCAGGAATGGCGGAAACCCAGCGGCCATGCGGGAGGCGTCACCGTGCGCCAGCTCGATCCGCTGTCCTCGCTCCAGCTGACTTCGTTCAGGCACGAGGTCACGAGCATCACCCCGCGCGTACTGGTCATGACGTGGGGGCCGCAGCGCTGGTCGGCGAGCGGCGTACCGAGGCCGGCCGGCCAGGTCCGCCCGTCCGTCGAGACCTTGTACGACACCGGGCATTGCGGGTCATCGCCGCAGGTCTCGAACACCATCAGGTAGCCACCGGCGGGGCGGCGTGCCATGACGGGCATGCCGGGCCGGAGCTGCCCACCGCCGGGCTGTTCGGCAATCGTCATCACAGGTCCCCAGGTGCGCCCGCCATCGTTGGACAGGCGCTGTGAAACGACCTGGTTGTAGGACGGATGCTCGTCGGCACGGGTTTCATCGGCATACACCACCGACAGCGTGCCGTCGTCCAGGCGCGTCAACACCGGCTCCCACACGCCGCGGTCCTTGCGCCCGTTCGGTGCCTCGTTGCCGGCGAGGGTGCTCAGGAAGGTCCAGTGTGCTCCAAGGTCGTCGCTGGCATAGAGATGCAGCCGGTAGGAGACGCCTTCGACCAGCGAACGCATCGCCAGCAGCACACGCCCCTCCGGCAGCACCAGCAGTTCGCCGTTGTCGATCATCCGGCCGGGCTCGGCCACGTCGGACCAGGGCGCCCAGCTGCGGGCCCGGTCACTGCTGATCGAGAGCTGCAGGGTGGTCGGCTGCCCTTCATTGAAGCGCGTGGTCACTGCCAGCCAGCGGCCATCCGGCAGCTGCGCCAATCGCCCCCAGCCCGCGTTGCGGGCGGCCACGGTGGCGGTGCCGGTCCATGTGATCTCCGCTGCGTGCAGCACAGAGGCGAACCCGCTCAGGGCCAGCAGGGCCAGGCAGCGCATACCACTGCACAGAACCAATGCGTGTCGGACAGTCAGGCGCATCGAGGTCACCAGTAGGTTGCGTAGAGGGCCACCAGGATCGCCAGCACCGCCAGCGAGGCGACGTTGAACGATGGGGCGGTGGCATAGCTCACATCGTCGGTGCGGATCCGGTCGCGATCGCCACTGGCGCGGGTGCCCAGCGCGACGCCTACGCCCAGCAACAGCGTGACCAGGAACACCACGCCCATGCGGTCCATGAAGGGCAGCGAGGGCCACAGCAGCTTCAGGGCCAGCGACAGTACGAAGGAGCCGACCGCCGCAGCCAGCGCACCGGCTTCGTTCGCACGCTTCCAGAACAGGCCCAGCAGGAAGATCACCACGATGCCGGGGGTGAAGAAGCCGGTGAACTCCTGGATGTACTGGAAGCCCTGGTCGAACCCGCCCAGCAGTGGGCGCGCGGTCAGCACCGCCACGATGATCGAGACGGACGCCGCGAACCGGCCAACACGCACCAGTCTGGCTTCCGAGGCATCGGGCGCGCGCTTGGCATAGAAGTCGAGCGTGAAGATGGTGGCGACGGAATTGATCTTCGATGCCAGCGACGCAACGATGGCGGCCACCAGCGCGGCGAACACCAGGCCCAGGATGCCGCTGGGAAGCAGCGCCAGCATCGTCGGGTAGGCCGCGTCCGGGCGTTCCAGGCCGGGGGCGAGCATGACCGCGGCGATGCCGGGCAGCACCACGATGGCCGGAATGAGCAGCTTCAGGAACGCAGCGAATACCACGCCCTTCTGCGCCTCACGCAGATCCTTGGCGGCCAGTGCGCGCTGGATGATGTACTGGTTGAAACCCCAGTAGCTGAGATTGGCGATCCACATGCCGCCCAGCAACACCGACAGCCCGGGCAGATCCTTGTAGAACGGGTTGTCCTTGCTGAGGATCATTTCAAAGCGTTCGGGATGCTGCTGCCACAGCTGCATGAAGCCGTCGGTGACGCTGCCGTTGCCGATCTGGCCCAGCGTGATGAAGGTGACCAGCAGTCCACCCAGAACCAGCAGCGAGACCTGCACGATGTCGGTAAGCGCGACCGCCTTCAGGCCGCCATACAGCTGATAGGCCAGTGCGAAGGCGCCCAGCAGCACCAGCGCCACGTCCTGGTTGAGGCCTGCCACGCCGGCAATGGCGATCGAACCCAGCCACAGGATCGAGGTGAGATTGACGAATACGTACAGGCCCAGCCAGAACACGGCCATCAGCGTGCGGATGCGGTTGCCGTAGCGCTCCTGCAGGAACTGCGGCATGGTGGTGATGCCGTTGCGCAGGAAGATCGGCAGGAACCATTTGCCGACGATCAGCAGCGTGATCGCCGCCATCCATTCATAGGATGCGATGGCCAGGCCGATGGCATAGCCCGAGCCGGACATGCCGATGATCTGTTCGGCCGAGATGTTGGCCGCGATGAGCGAGGCACCGATCGCCCACCACGGCAGGCTGCGGCTGGCCAGGAAGTAGTCCTGGGCCGACTTCTGCCGGCCGGCCTTCTCGCGGGAAACCCACTGCGCGAGGATGAAGATGCCAGCCAGATAGGCCAGCACGATGCTGATATCCAGGGTGGAAAGGCTCATGGAAGCTCCGCGATGGGTCCGCGCTGTGGGCACGGCGGCACGTCATTGGGGTTGCCGGCGAACCGGGGTTCGGGAACGCCGGCGATGCCGGCGTCGGTGGCGAACAGATGGCCGGCGAAGGGGTCGCGCGCGCGCGCCGTCGCGTCCAGGCCGTCGTGTGCGCTGGTGATGAACATCGTTCGCAGCATGCTGCCGCCAAAGACCGGGCGGGTGGGCTGCGCGACCGGGACGGAAAGCGTGCGGTCCTGCCGGCCATCGGGCCGGTAGCGCACCACGCGCGAACCGCCCCAGCGAGCATTCCAGAGTCCGCCTTCAGCATCGACCACACTGCCATCGGGCTCGCCATCCTCGGCGCGCAGATCGGCGAACACTGTTACCGCACCCGGGCTGTCGCCGTAATCGCAACGCAGGATCTGCTTCTGCAGCGAGTCGCAGAAGTACAACGTGCGGCCGTCCGGACTGAACGCTACGCTGTTGGCAATCGCCACGGTCGGTAGCGGAAGCGTCTCGAGCACGAGCTCGGCGGTGAGCCTGTAGAAAGGTGCGACGGCCTGCTTCGGACCGTTCGTGGGCTCATGCAGCATGCCGAACACGAAGCGGCCCTGGCGGTCACAGGCGCCATCATTGGCGCGCAGACGCGCCCCTGTGTCGGGCAGCACAAGCACGTCACGCAGCTCGCCGCGCGCCGGATGGAAGAATGCCAGCCGCGACGCCAACGCCAGCAGCAGCCAGCCTTCGGCTTCGCACAATGCCAGTGCGGCCAGCCGCTCCGGCATCGGCCAGCGGGTGAGCGCGCCGTCACCGGGGCGATAGCGCCACAGCTGCGCCTGCGCGATGTCGGTCCAGTACACCACCGATTCGCGATCACACCACAGCACGCCTTCGCCCAGGGTGTTTGCGGCCGGCACCGCGACAGTGGCGGACCCGCTCACACCCAGCCTCCGTCGATGATGAAGTCCTGGCCGGTACACATGCGGCTGTCATCGGCGGCCAGGAACAGGGCGGCGCGCGCCAGGTCATCCGCGCGCAGATAGCCCGGCAGGCATTGCGCACGACGCAGCTGTGCTTCGCCCTCCGCGTCCAGCCACAGCCGCTGCTGCTTCTCGGTGATCACCCAGCCCGGTACCAGCGCATTGATGCGGATGCGGTCCTGCCCCAGTTCCCGGGCCAGGCCGTTGACCAGGCCGTGGACCGCGGATTTGGCCACCGCGTACAGCGGATACCCGCTGTTCTTGATCATCCAGCCCGTCGAACCCAGGCAGATGATCGAACCGCCGCCGAGGGCGCGCATGTCCGGCACCAGCGCCTGGATGGCGAAGTACTGGTGGCGCAGGTTCACCGCCATGCTGCGTTCAAAGTCCGCGATGCCGGTGTCGGCCAGGGCATGACGGGCATCGTTGGCGGCATTGTTGACCAGCACCGAGAACGGTCCAGCCAGGATGCGCGCGTGGGCGATGGCGGACCGGAGTGCCTCGATATCGGTGATGTCGCAATGCAGATAGCGCGGGGCAGTCGCAATGTCGCCCAGGCTTTCCAGCAGTGCTTGGGCGCCGCTGTCGTCGATGTCGAGAAAGACGACCTTCGCACCCTGCCGCGCGAAGTGCTCGACGAAGGCGGCGCCGATGCCGGTGGCACCACCGGTGATCAGCACCGCGCGGTTCTCAAGGCTGGGATAACGTGCGTGATCGGTCATGGCGCTCACCATTCGGCCACGCTGCCATCGGCATGGCGCCAGATGGGGTTGCGCCAGCGGTGGCCTTCGGCGGCTCGCTCGTCAACGTAGGCCTGGTTGATCTCGATGCCCAGCCCCGGGCCGTCGGGAATCCTGACGAAGCCTTCCCTGTACTCGAAGGGCGCGCGGTCCACCAGGTAGTCCAGCAGATCGTTGCTGGCGTTGTAGTGGATGCCCAGGCTCTGTTCCTGGATGAAGGCGTTGTAGCAGACCGCATCCAGCTGCAGGTTGGCCGCCAGCGCGATCGGACCGAGCGGGCAGTGCAGAGCGATGGCGACGTCGTAGGCTTCGGCCATGGCCGCGATCTTGCGGGTTTCCGTGATGCCACCCGAGTGCGATGGATCCGGTTGCAGGATGTCCACGCCACCGGTCTGCAGTACGCGCTTGAAGTCGAAGCGGGAGTACAGGCGTTCGCCCAGCGCGATCGGCGCAGGCGAAAGGGCGGCCAGTTCCGGGATGGCTTCCAGGTGCTCGGAAAGCACCGGCTCTTCGATGAACATCAGCCCGAAGGGCGCCAGCTCGCGCATCAGCACCTTGGCCATCGGCTTGTGCACGCGGCCATGGAAGTCCACGGCCACTCCCACATCGCGGCCCACCGCATCGCGCACGGCCTGTACGTTCTCCAGTACCCGCGTGACCTTGTCATGGCTATCGACGAACTGCACTTCCTCGGTGGCGTTCATCTTCACCGCAGTGAAACCGCGTGCCACGGCGTCGCGGGCGGCACGGGCGGTGTCGGCCGGCCGATCGCCGCCGATCCATGAGTACACGCGGATGCGGTCGCGCACGGGGCCGCCCAGCAGGGCATGCACCGGCACGCCCAGTGCCTTGCCGTGGATGTCCCACAGCGCCTGGTCAATGCCCGCCAGTGCGCTCATCAGGATCGGACCGCCACGGTAGAAGCCGCCACGATAGAGCACGTTCCAGTGGTCTTCGATGTGCCGGGGGTCCTTGCCGACCAGATAGTCGGACAGCTCTTCCACGGCCGCCGCCACGGTGTGCGCGCGTCCTTCGACGATGGGCTCGCCCCAGCCGCAGATGCCGGCGTCCGTATCGATGCGGACGAACAGCCAGCGCGGGGGCACCAGGTAGGTCGTGATGGCAGTGATCTTCATGCGGGGGAGTCCGTGTTCGTTCTGTTCCAGGCGTCGATGAACGCACGCGCGCGGCGTGCGACGTCGTCCGCGGGGGTCTTGGGGGCATACAGGGCGGAGCCGATACCGAAGCCGGCGGCACCTGCCTGGCGGTAGGCGGCCATGCGCTCCGGGGTGATGCCGCCGACGGGCAGCAGCGGCGTGCCGGCGGGAAGCACGCTGGACCACGCCTTCAGCACCGGGGGGGGCAGTTGTTCGGCGGGAAACAGTTTCAGTGCATCCGCACCGGCCCGCAGGGCAGCGAAGGCTTCCGTAGGCGTCGCCACGCCGGGCGTGCAGACCATGCCGCTGGCGTGGGCGGCGGCGATGACCTCCACGTCCGCGTGCGGCATCACCACCAGCCGGCCACCGGCGTTGTTCACGTCCTGCACCTGCGCGGTGGACAGGACGGTGCCGGCACCGATCAGGCAGCGATCGCCGAGCTGCTTTGCGAGCAGTTCGATGCTCTGCAGCGGCTGCGGCGAGTTCAGCGGGACTTCCAGGATGTGGAAGCCGGCCTCGGCCAGCGCCGCGCCGATGGCGGGCGCTTCCTGCGGGGTGAGCCCGCGCAGGATGGCAACCAAGGGGAGGGGTTGCATCCAGGCGGTGCTCATGGTGTTTCCTTCAGCGTGGGGGTTTTCTGGACAGCCGCGCGCCCTTCAGATTGGCGCGGGAGTCGGCAATCATGTCCAGCATGGCGGCGCGCGCCGCGTCCGGCTGTTTCTGCCGGATGGCGTCGTACACGTCGAAGTGGCGCGGCAGCGAGTACTTGAAGTCCTGCGCGGTCTGCGCCGAGAGCAGGAAGAAGGTGCCCAGCGCCGCGTCGATGACCGAGAACAGGGATGCCAGCAGTTCGTTGTTGGTGGCTTCCAGCACGCTCTCGTGGAACATCAGGTCGGCCTTGGCCCACGCATCCTGGTCCGGTGCATCGGCCATGGCCTGGTACGCGCTCTTGATCCTGGCCAGCTGCGCGGGCGAACGCCGCTCGGCTGCGGAAGCCGCAGCCGCCGGTTCGATCACCTCGCGCATCTCCACCAGCTTTTCCACGAAGTCCTGGGTGGGCATCAGCGCGCAGCGCCACGCCAGGATGTCGCTGTCCAGCTGCTTCCAGTGACGCGGGTCGCGCACCCGCGAACCGGTTTTCTGCCGGGTTTCGATCAGCCCTTTGGAGCCCAGCACCTTCAGGCCCTCGCGCAGGGCGGAGCGGCTGACGGACAAGGTCTGTGACAGCAGCTCTTCCCTGGGCAGGAATTCGCCCGGCTGAAGTGCGCCGCTGATGATCCGCTGCCCGATCTCCTGGGCCACTTGGTCGTAGAGGTTGCGTACCTCGATCGGTTTCACAGGCATCCCTTTGGCTTGGTGCACCGCAGGCTGCGGTCACTCCTATTATCCGACAAAAGGACGGGTGCAGGGTGTGAGGCATGTGGGGGAGCGTCCTCATCAGAGCTTGAACCGGAAGCCCATGCCCAGGGTCTTGTCCTGGTAACGGATGTCGCGCGGCCGCGTGTTGCCGCTGCCCCAGTACTGGTGCAGGTTGTTGCCCAGCAGGTTGGTGGCCGAGAACACCACCGTGGCGCGCGGGGTCACGTCGTAGCTGATCGAGAAGTCCAGCGAGCTGGCCGGCTCGACCTGGTCCTCCGTTCCGGCGACCGTGGGCTGGGTGAAGAAATCGATGTACCGGCTGCGGTAGCCGTAGGCCAGGCGCGCACTCAGGCCGAAGTTCTCGTAGAACAGCACGGCGTTGTAGTTGTTCTTCGAGACGTTCTGCAGCGGCCGCGAGATCACGGGTCCGCCAAGGAACTCCGGAGACTTGGTATCGCCTTCGATGTAGGTGTAGTTGAACTGCGCACCCAGGCCGCTCCAGGCGCCGGGCAGGAAGTCGAAGGTCTGCTGGTAGGCCAGCTCGACACCCTGCAGATGGCCGCTGCCGGCGCTCTGCGGGGATGACAGCTCGTAGTCCTCTCCGGCGATGACCACATTGGTGATGTAGTTCTGGATGTAGCCATCGATGTCACGATAGAACACGCCCGCACTGACGTAGCCCACCGGGGAGAAGTACCACTCCAGCGACATGTCGTAGTTGGTCGACTTGATCGGGCTCAGGTCGGGGTTGCCACTGCTGGCCACGCCCGCCCGGTTGACGGTGCCGGGGTTCAGCGAGATCGACGGGTTCAAGGCACCGAAGTCCGGATAGCTCAGTGTCTTGGCCGCCAGCACGCGCAGCTGCCAGGCATCGTTGAAGTGCAGGTTCAGGCTCGCGTTGGGCAGGGCATTGGTGTCCTGCGTGCTGCGGGTGATGGCACTGTAGACACCCGTGCCCGCGTCGAACGAGAAGGCGTTGAGTTCACGCTTGATCTTCTCCGCACGCACGCCTACCAGGCCATCCACGCGCAGGCCGCCCAGATCGAAGTCGTACTTCGCCTGCAGGTAGCCGGCGCTCTTGCGTTCTTCGATATCGAAGAAGCGGCCGGGATTCTCCGCCGCCAGTCCGTCCGGCAGACCGTAGTAACGGCGCAGCGCGTCGGCGTTGTCGATCAGGTAGTCGTAGCAGGGCGTCAGGAACGACTGGCTCAGTGCGGAGTTGCCGCGCTTGCTGTAGAAGAAGCTGCTGGCCGGGAACAGCCCCACCACCTGGTTGGCCGGGTTGGGCGAGGCGGTGATGTTGCCCGTACCGGCACCGCCTGGCGGCGGCGTGCTAATTTCCACGCTGCCCTTGGCGCTGGCGGTACGGTCGGCATAGCGCAGGCCGAACTGGAGGTTGGCGATCGGGCCGTCGAGGAACTCGAACGTTCCGTCGCCGCGCCAGCTGTTTTCCTCGCCGCGCGACTCGCCCCAGGTCTGGAACAGGCCATTGAGGTAGAAGCGCGACGGATCCATGGCCGGGTTGCCGGCCAGGTGCCAGTTCTGGTGCTTGCCCGAGGTGCCGTCCCATACGGTGGTGATCGGCCCGGCCAGGAAGGTGTCGATGATGAAGTTCTCATCGCGGTAGTAGCCGGACGTACGGGCCACTTCGGTGGACAGCCGCAGCTGGTCGCCGCGCCACTTGAAGCCCAGCGCGTTCTGGATGTCCTGGCCGCGCTGCTTGTGCGCCTGGGTGCTGCTGGCGGCATAGCTGTCGCCGGTCCATGTACCTGCGGTGGCGTCGCAGATGGTCTGGCCGGAGAGCGGCCCGTCCAGGCGGTTGGCATAGCAGTTGTCGCCGACCTGCAGCCCCGTCGGCGGCACCACCCCGACCGGGAAACTGAACAGGAACGCCTGGTCATAGTCGTCTCGCACGAAATCATAGAGGCCCTCGACATAGACCTCGGTGCGTTCGCTGGGTTTCCACTGCAGGGCATAGTTGAACGCACTGCGCTTGCGGTCGCCATGGTTGTAGTTGGTGCCCCAGCCATTGGGGGCGGCGATCAGGTTGCCGTCATCGGTACGTGCCGGCGTGCCATCCGGATTCTCCAGCACCTTCGGGAAGTCACCCCACACCGCATCGTACGCATAGCGCTTGCCGACATAGCCGAAGTTGACCATGGCGCCGATTTCGCCGGCATCGGTGTCCCAGCGGTTGCTCAGCAGCAGGCTGGCGGAGGGATCGATGTCGCCACCGTACTTGCTGTGCGTACCGGTCACGGTGCCGGCGATCTCCGCACCGTCGAAATCCAGCGGGCGGCGCAGCTGGATGTCCACCAGGCCCGCGATGCCGCCCAGTGGCAGGCTCGCCTCGCTGCTCTTGTAGACGTTCAGGCTCTTGATGGCGGTGGCCGGCAGGTTCTGGAAGGCGTAGCCGCGGCCGGAGCTGCTGAAGATCTCACGGCCGTTGAGGGTGCTGATCACGTTCGGCAGGCCGCGGATCACCACCCCGGTGGTCTCGCCCTGGTTGCCTTGAGCCACCTGCACGCCGGTAACGCGCTGCAGGGCGTCGGCCACGCTGTTGTCGGGCAGCTTGCCGATGTCTTCGGCAACGATCGAATCAACGACCATCTCCGCCTCCTGCTTGATCGACTGGGCGGTCTGCAGGCTTTGGCGCAGCGCGGTCACGGTGACCGTGTCCAGGTTGACGGCCTCCTGCGGGCCGGCCTCCTGCGCCTGCACCAGAGAGGGCAGGGCGAGGGCCGAAAGGATGGCCAGGGAAAGCACGGTGCGGGAAGAACGAGCGGTCATGGCGGTATCTCCGGATTCCGGAAAGCAGTCGCGGTTGAGTGGCGCGCCCGGGGGCGCAGGGGGGGGGGCCGGGGGGGGGCATACCGGCAGCGGGGGGGGGCGCGGGGTGGGGCCCGCGGGGGGCACC